>JBCCVY010000081.1:0-11503 GCA_039194725.1 Pseudomonadota bacterium | reverse complement strand
TTGACCCAATATGAGCCGAATTGACTTTCAGACATCACCGGATGCCTACAAACACTGGCGCATCGAACCTGATGGCGAGGTGGCCCGTCTGGTGATGGACGTGGATGAAACGGCAGGCCTGTTTGACGGCTATGAACTGAAACTCAACTCCTACGATCTGGGCGTGGACATTGAATTGGCCGATGCCGTACAGCGGCTACGGTTTGAATACCCGCAGGTCAAGACCGTGGTGCTGGCATCGGGCAAGGACAAGGTGTTCTGCGCCGGCGCCAATATCCGGATGCTCGGCGGTTCTGCACATTCGCACAAGGTGAACTTCTGCAAGTTCACCAACGAAACCCGCAATTCCATGGAAGAGGCGTCCGTGGAAAGCGGTCAGACCTATTTGTGTGCGGTGTCCGGTGCCTGCGCCGGGGGCGGCTATGAGCTGGCACTGGCCTGTGACCACATCATGCTGACCGACGACGGTTCGTCGACAGTGGCGTTGCCGGAGGTGCCGCTGCTCGCCGTATTGCCGGGCACAGGCGGGCTGACGCGGGTGACCGACAAGCGCAAGGTGAGGCGTGATCTGGCCGATGTGTTCTGTTCGCTGGAAGAGGGCATACGCGGCAAGAAGGCGGTCGACTGGCGGCTGGTGGATGAAGTGGCTCCGGCGTCCAAATTCGCTGACGCCGTGAACACCCGTGCGCGCGAACTCGCAACCCGGTCCGATCGGCCGTCAGACGGTGAAGGGGTGAAGCTCAATCCGCTGACCAAGACCATCACTGAAAACGCCATCGCCTATTCGACGGTTTCTGTCGAGTTGGATCGCGGGTCACGGATCGCGACCATCAACATCACCGGACCCGACACGCCGCCGCCCGGCGATGTTGCGTCGGCGGAAAGCCTGGGCGATCAGTTCTGGCCGCTGCGTCTGGCTCGTGAACTGGACGATGCCCTGCTGGAAATCCGCTTCAACGAGCTGGAAATGGCCGTGGTGCAGTTCAAGTCCGCCGGTGATCCGGAGCTGGTGCTGGCATATGACGATTTTATGGACAGCAACGCCAAGCACTGGCTGATGCGCGAACTGCTGCTGTACTGGCGCCGGGTGCTGAAACGTGTCGACCTGACATCGCGCACACTGGCGGTGATGGCGGAACCGGGATCTTGTTTTGCCGGCACGCTGGCGGAACTGTTGTTCGCCGCAGACCGCTCGTACATGGCGGACGGCCAGTTTGAGGGCGACAACCGGCCCGAGGCCACCATCGCGCTGGGGCCGTTGAACTTCGGCGCCTATCCCATGAGCAACGGCATCACGCGGCTTGAGACACGGTTTCTTGGCGAGCCCGAAGCAGTTGCGGCAGCGAAGGCGAAACAGGGCGAAGCGCTGGATGCATCCGCGGCCAGCGAGCTTGGCCTAGTGACGTTCGCCTTTGACGACATCGACTGGGAGGACGAGGTGCGGATTTTCCTTGAGGAACGAGCCAGTTTCTCCCCGGATGCTCTGACCGGCATGGAGGCGAACCTGCGGTTTGCCGGCCCGGAGACCATGGAAACGCGGATATTCGGCCGGCTGACGGCCTGGCAGAACTGGATTTTCCAGCGCCCCAATGCGGTGGGCGCTGACGGCGCACTGCAACGATACGGTTCCGGCAAGCGCGCTGACTTCAACATGGAACGTGTATAGCTAAAACCTAAGAGTGAGATGTGAGGACCAAGCACAATGGCTGATCTCGTCAACGTCGATTACAATACGTCAATCCCCAACAACGTGAACCTGGCAGATGACCGGCGCGTCCTGAAAGCACTGGAGAAGTGGCATCCAGGTTACCTGAACTGGTGGAGCAATATGGGGCCGGAGGGCTTTCAGGAGTCGCTGGTCTACCTGCGCACCGCCGTTTCGGTCGACCCCAAGGGCTGGGCCAAGTTCGGCTATGTGAAGATGCCGGAATACCGCTGGGGCATCCTGCTGGCACCGGAAGAAGAAGGCCGCACGATTCCGTGCGGCGAACATGCCGGCAAGCCGGCGTGGCAGGAAGTACCGGGCGAGTACCGCTCCATGCTGCGCCGCCTGATCGTGATCCAGGGTGACACCGAACCGGCTTCGGTCGAACAGCAACGCCATCTCGGGCAGACCGCCCCGTCGCTGTACGACATGCGCAACCTGTTCCAGGTCAATGTCGAGGAAGGCCGGCATCTGTGGGCGATGGTGTATCTCCTACAGAAATATTTCGGTGCGGACGGTCGCGAGGAAGCAGACATGCTGCTGGAGCGTCAGTCCGGCTCGGAAGATCATCCGCGCATGCTCGGTGCGTTCAACGAGGCGACGCCTGACTGGCTGTCGTTCTTCATGTTCACCTACTTCACCGATCGTGACGGCAAGATGCAACTGGAAGCGCTGGCGCAGTCCGGCTTCGATCCATTGTCGCGCACCTGCCGGTTCATGCTGACCGAGGAAGCCCACCACATGTTCGTCGGTGAAACCGGTGTCGGCCGCGTTATCCAGCGCACCTGCGAGGCGATGAAGGAAGCCGGCATCACCGACCCTTACGACATCAATGCCGTGCGAGCGCTGGGGGTCATCGACCTGCCGACCATCCAGAAGAAGGCCAACATGCACTATTCGCTGTCGCTGGATCTGTTCGGTTCGGAGATTTCCACCAACGCCGCCAACGCCTTCAACTCCGGCATCAAGGGCCGCTATCGGGAAGCCAAGATCGAGGATGATCACAAGCTTGAGAAAGACACCTACCCGGTCCTCAGACTGATCGACGGCAAGGTGGTGATTTCAGACGAACCGGCGCTGTCGGCCATCAATATGCGCCTGCGTGATGACTACGTCAAAGACGCCACCGGCGGCGTGAACCGGTGGAACAACATTCTCAAGAAGGAGGGCGTTGAGTTCCAGATTACCCTGCCGCATGTGGCTTTCCACCGCCACCAGGGCGAGTTTTCTGCCATTCATGCCGATCCGGAGGGCAACCTGCTGTCATCTGAAGACTGGGAAAAACGCCGCGACGAGTGGCTTCCCTCGAAGGCCGACGGTGATTTCATCGACAGCCTGATGAAGCCGCAATGGGAGCCTGGCAAATACGCCGGCTGGATTTCACCGCCGCGGGTGGGGATCGACAACAAGCCAGGCGACTTCGAGTATGTGAAAGTCTCCGGAGTCGCGCAGAACGCATGAGCGGGCTCATCAAGCAACACCTGATCGACCCGGAGATCTGCATCCGGTGCTACACCTGCGAAGAGCATTGTCCGATCGACGCCATCACCCACGACGACAACAATGTCGTGGTGGATGTGAGCAAGTGCAATTTCTGCATGGACTGCATCAGCCCGTGCCCGACCGGTTCGATTGACAATTGGCGGGTGGTGGCCGAGCCGTACACGCTGGAGCAGCAGTTTGAAATGCTGGAGCTGCCGGAGCAGGAAGAAGGGCTGGAGGAAGCCGGCGATGGCGGCGGATCACTTGAGGCCCTCGAGGACGAAATCGAGGTGCTGCTGGCCAAGGCCCACGAAGGCACCGGCGGCAAGCCTGTGGCGCCAGTGTCTGCGTCAAAGCCGTCAATCAACCTGTTCAGCCGCGCCAAACCTGCAAAAGCTGTTGTGCAGGGCAATTTCAGACTGACCGATCAGGATGCGGAAAGCGACGTTCGCCATATCATACTGAACCTGGGTGAGCAGGTGTTTCCCGTGCTTGAAGGCCAGAGCATCGGCGTGGTCGTGCCGGGTGAAGACGCCGAGGGCCGGCCACATGAGCCACGGCTGTACTCCATTGCAAGCGCGCGTGACGGCGAGAAGCCGAACACAAACAATATTGCACTGACGGTGAAGCGCGAGGACATGGGCCTTGCGTCCAACTATCTGTGCGACCTGGAAAAAGGCGCCGAGATCGACATCACCGGTCCGTTCGGCGCAACATTCCTGCTGCCTGACGACCCGCAAGCGAACCTGATCATGATCTGCACCGGAACCGGATCCGCACCGTTTCGGGGCTTCACCGAACGCCGTCGCAGGACAATGCCGGAACTGAAGAACAAGCTGAAACTGTATTTCGGTGCCCGCCGGCCGGAAGAGCTGCCTTATTTCGGCCCGCTGAAAAAGGTGCCGGAAAGCCTGATGCACACCGAGTACTGCTATTCCCGGGTAGAAGGGGAGCCAAAAGAATATGTGCAGGATAGGATGCGGCAGCGAGCTCCTGAGTTGCTCGAATTGCTGCAGCAGGATGAAACCCATATCTACATCTGCGGTTTGAAGGGCATGGAGACCGGCGTCGACGAGGCGCTGGCCGACATCTGCCGCAATGGCGGGTTGGACTGGGGAGCGCTCAAACCAGAAATGAGGACCAACGGGAGGTATCACGTTGAAACCTACTGAGCGTTCAGACCCGGTTGCTCCGATACACTGCAACCATACTCCGCGCACGCAGCCGGAAGGCAGGCGCGATTCCGAAGCCTTCCTGATCGGGCTTGGCGACAGAGTGCGGGCCGAGCGCAAGGCGCGCGGCCTGTCGCGACGGGTATTGTCGGGCATATCCGGGGTCTCCGAGCGCTATCTCGCCCAGCTTGAAACCGGTTCCGGCAACATCTCGATCATTCTGCTTCGCGACATTGCCATGTCGCTCGGTGTGTCTCTGGAAGAACTGGTCTCAGAAACCCGTTCGCTGCCCGAAGGCCACTCGGGCCGCAGCCAGCGCATCGCGCTGGTGGGTCTGCGCGGCGCCGGAAAGTCCACGCTCGGCTTCAGCCTGGCACGGGCACTCGACATGCCGTTTGTCGAACTCAATGACGAAATCGAACGCCAGAGCGGCCTGCCGGTCCCCGAGATCTTCAATCTGTACGGCCAGAACGGCTATCGCAGGCTGGAGGCCGATGCGCTGGAGACCATCGCCTCGCGCCACCAGAGCGTGGTTCTGGCAGTCGCCGGCGGCATTGTCGCTGACGTAGACGCGTACAGCAACCTGTTGCGGGATTTCCACACGGTCTGGCTTAAGGCCAGTGCGGAAGAGCATATGAACCGGGTTCGGGAACAGGGTGACCTGCGTCCCATGGAAGGCAATCCGGCAGCCATGCAGCAGTTGCGCAAACTGCTTGATGAGCGCAACGCGGATTACGCTCGTTCCCATTACAGTCTGAACACCTCCGGTCTGGCGCCTGACACGGCTCACGACAACCTAGTGTCGATGGTGCGTCAGCAGATACTTGCCGGATAGGGTCTGCCATCCCTTGAAATGCTGTCATGGTTGGCTGATCATTCGCCGAACCAACAATTCCTGAATTCTCGGAGCGAATGACATGACGGCACCTGCCGCAATACGGCTTGACGAAACTGACAATGTGGCCACCGCGGTCAGGGTCCTGGAGATTGGCGAAGAGGTGTTCGGCACAGTTGCCACCGAGCGCGTCGCACGTGGCCACAAGATCGCCCTTAACAACATCGCCGCCGGTCAGCCTGTCACCAAGTACGGTCAGTTTATCGGCACCGCGTCCACCGACATCGCGCCGGGTATGCACGTGCACTCCCAAAATGTGAACTTTGAAAGCACGTCGCAGTCCTATGAATTCTCCACTGCCGTTCGTCACGTTGATCTGGTGGACGAGGCGGAGCGGGCGACGTTTGAGGGTTTCCGGCGCGACAATGGCAGGGTTGGAACCCGCAACTATATAGCGATCATCACGTCGGTGAACTGTTCGGCGACTGCGGCCCGCATGATTGCCGATCATTTTACGCCTGCTGAACTCGCCGATTATCCGAACGTGGACGGCGTGGTTGCATTTGTTCACGGCACCGGGTGCGGCATGGCGGGTTCCGGCGATGGTTTCGATGCGCTGCAGCGGGTGATGTGGGGCTATGCGCGTCATCCCAACCACGCAGCCGTGCTGATGGTGGGCCTGGGCTGCGAGATGAACCAGATCGACTGGCTGCTCGAGGCCTACGGGCTTGAGCGCGGCCCGCGCTTCCAGACCATGAACATACAGGACGTTGCCGGCCTGCGCCGCACCATTGACACCGGTATTGCAAAGGTCAAGGAAATGCTGCCGGCGGCCGACCGGACGGTTCGCGAGACCTGTCCGGCGTCAGACCTGATGGTGGCGTTGCAGTGCGGCGGGTCGGATGCCTGGTCCGGCATCACCGCCAATCCGGCGCTGGGGCATGCGTGTGATCTGCTGGCTGCCCAGGGCGGGACCGGTGTGCTGGCCGAGACGCCTGAAATCTATGGTGCTGAACACCTGCTCACCCGGCGGGCGGCCACGCCGGAAGTGGGTCGCAAACTGCTCGCGCGCATCAGCTGGTGGCAGGACTATGTGGACCGCAACAACGGCTCGCTCGACAACAATCCGACGCCTGGCAACAAACAGGGCGGCCTGACGACCATTCTCGAGAAATCCCTGGGGGCTGCGGCGAAAGGTGGCACGTCTCCTCTCAACGGCGTCTACAAGTATGCCGAGCCGGTCACGGCGCGCGGATTCACCTTCATGGACAGCCCCGGTTATGACCCGGTGTCAGTGACGGGACAGATCGCGTCCGGATGCAACCTGGTGACCTTCACCACCGGACGCGGGTCGGCATTTGGCTCAAAACCGGCTCCGACGCTCAAAATTGCCACCAATTCGGAGCTTGCCGCGCGCATGCCGGAAGACATGGACATCGATGCCGGCCGCATTCTGTCGGGCAAAGCAAGCGTCGAGCAGGTGGGTGAGGAAATCTTCCAGGCCTGGCTGCGCATTGCCTCCGGTGCAGGCTCCCTTTCGGAAAACCAGGGGCTCGGTGATCACGAGTTCGTGCCCTGGCAAATTGGCGCCACAATGTGAAGCGTATAAGGCTCACATGAGAGCGATAGTTATTGCAGTTTTCGCTGCCGCTGTCCTTGCAGGCGATGCAAACGCGCAGGAGATGACCGGCGCCCAGATGTTTCGGCAGAACTGGACCAGTGCCGAAACCGCTTCCGACGGCCTCGGGCCGATCTTCAATGAAGCGTCTTGCCATGCCTGCCACTGGTTTGGTGGCGGCGCCCGTATCCGTGTCCGGCCGGACGGCGAAGTGGCCGGTGCAGGCGTGCTGCTGCGCCATACCTTTGTCGACGGCAAGGGTGATCCGCACTACGGGGTGCAACTGCAGAACAAGGCGGTCGATGGTGTTGCAGCTGAAGGCGTGGCGGACCTCAGTGCATTGCAGGTGACCGGCGGTCTGACCAGGTTCCTGGCATCGGTCCGGTTTGCCAGCGGGCCGGGGCGCACTGCCGGTATCACTATGTCGTTGCGCGCTGCACCTGCGCTTGATTCAACCGCCCTGGTCGCGCGAGTGTCTAATTCTGCCATCATCAAAGGCGCTGACTCGCAGGACAGTAACAAAGACGGCATATCGGGCCGGGTGCACCTGTTGCAGGTGCCCGGCGAACGGCCGAAAATAGGCCGTTTCAACTGGAAGGCCACGGCGCCCAGGGTGGAGGATCAGGTCGCCAACGCGCTCTGGTTCGACATGGGGCTGACATCTCCGGCCCATCGGGCGCCGCAAGGTGAATGCACGTTACGACAGACCGATTGCCTGAAAGCCGCCGGCAGCCGGTCGCCGGAGCTCGCACCTGACTTCAGTGACGAGGAGATAGCAGCTCTGGCGGACCATGTGCGCTCGCTGGTTGTGCCGCCGAACATGCCTGACCAGCCGCACAGCTTCGTGGATGCCGGATGCAGTTCCTGTCACACGCCTTACATGGAAACCGAAGATGGTGGGTCCGTCGCCCTGTATTCAAACTTGCTGCTGCACGATATGGGCGAGGGACTGACGTCTTATGGCGGCGAAGGGTCGGCCCGGCCGACAGAATGGCGCACGACGCCGTTGGTGGGATTCAGGGGGCAGCTGCCGGATCACCGTTATCTGCATGATGGCCGCGCGGCCAACATTGATGAAGCAATTCGTTGGCATGGCGGCGAAGCGCAACAATCCCGGGACGCATACATGGCTTTGCCTGCGTCGGAGAAACTCAAACTGACATCTTTTGTACTGGCACTGATGTCGTCCATGCCGGTGCCGCCACAAGGAGAATGAACATGAAAAAAATTGCACTTGCATTGGGACTGTTGAGCGCATGGGCGCTGCCGGCGGTTGCCGAAACATACCAGACCCAGGATTACAAGCTGGAAGTTGAAACACTGGCCGACGGCCTCGATGCACCATGGTCGCTGGCGTTTCTGCCGGATCGGCGCATGCTGGTTGCCGAGCGTCCGGGACGTCTCTCCGTGGTGCCCGCCGAAGGCGGTGAACCGGTGGCTATAGAAGGTGTGGAAGGGGTTGCTGACGGTGGTCAGGGCGGACTGCACGATATCGCACTGGCTCCCGACTTTGAAACTTCAGGCACAATGTTCTACTGCCATGCGTCTTCCTACAACGGCGGCCGCGGAACGGTTGTGACAAGAGCGCAACTCGACCTGGATGCCAATCGGCTCAACAACGTCACGCGGATATTCGAGCAAAGCCCGGTGGGCAGGACCGGTCGGCATTTTGGCTGCCGGCTGGTGTTTGACCGGGACGGCATGCTGTTCGTGACCACCGGTGACCGCGGCAATCAGATGGATTCAGCCCAGGACCCGTCGACTGGCATTGGCAAGGTCATCCGGATTGACACCGATGGCAAGCCGGCTGCCGGAAATCCTGAGCCGGAGGGTTGGGACAAGCGCGTCTGGTCGATCGGGCACCGCAACATCCAGGGCGCGGCGCTGCATCCGGACACCGGAGAACTGTGGACGGCAGAACACGGCGCGCGCGGTGGCGACGAGGTGAACAACCCCCAGGCCGGGAAGAATTACGGCTGGCCGGTGATCACCTACGGCATCGATTATTCCGGCGCCAAGATCGGCGAGGGCACCCACAAGGAAGGCATGGAGCAGCCGGTGCATTACTGGGACCCGTCGATCGCACCTTCAGGCCTGATGATCTACACTGGCGACGCTTTTCCTGACTGGAAGGGCAATTACTTTGTCGGTGCACTGCGCGGCGCATCGGTGTCGCGGCTGGTGTTCGCCGATGGCAAGCCGGTCGCGGAGGAGCGCATTCTGCAGGACCTGGGAGAACGCATCAGGGATGTGGTGCAAGGTCCGGACGGGCTCATCTATCTGGTGACCGACAGCAGCGACGGCAAGGTGCTGAGGCTGAAAGTGTCGCCGTGACCTGAGGCTGGAGTGCCGACGGATTTGAGACACACATGCTGGTCATTCCAGCGAAGGCTGGACTCCATGTTTCCACAGCTACCTGACAGTCAACTCGTATTGGACCCCAGCCTGCGCTGGGGTGAAGGGGGATGATTTTCTAGTTTGTAGATCGATCGCCTGATGCGCTAACCCTTCATACGCTGTTTCTTGAACACGGCGCAGTGATCCTTGATCTCGGAACGCGGGGTGACAATGCCGACATGGTGAGCGGCCTGGCTGAAATCGGCTTCGGTTGCGCCCTCAAACACCTCCCAGAACGCCAGGCTCAGCAGACGATCCGGTTTGTCGTCACCGATCAGGTAGCCGACGCCCCAATCGAGCCTGGTGTGGCCGGCGCCGGCGATCAGCACGGCACCGTCTTCATTGGCCGGGTCCATCAGGGCACTGGCCATGACATGATCGCGGGCGCGCTGGATGTCAGCCATCAGCGGCAGGACGGTTTCCGGCATCATATTGCAATGGCTTTCCGCGATCTCCTGAAGCTGTGATTTGGCCGTTTCTGCGGGCAGGGGCTCGTCTAATCCGAGCTGTGCCCGTTCGTCTTCTGTCAGTCTCGACCCGACCCGGCCGCCGAGGCGGCGGATGGTGCTCTTTTCAAGATTGCCGGCGCGCAAGGTCAGCCGGTGCTTCAGCGCGATCTCGAACATCGGTTTGTACATGGCAAAGTCCGGCCAGCCGGACTTGCTCCATTCCAGACGTGTGGCAATATCATCGGCATTGTCGGTCGGGTTGGCGGCGAAATAGTCCAGGACCGGCTGCTGGGCGCGGGTGATCATTTCAATGACGACAGCCGGGCGCCGGCCCTGATCAACCATATGCTGCAAGATTTCTGCCTGCAGTCGGTGATGATCCGGATTCGTGTGAATTTCACCCAGCAGCACAAATCGCGCAGCCGCCGCCTTTCGCTTCACCTCATCCAGCGTCAGCTGCTGGCGGTCGGGGCCTGCATAGATCTTTCCGACGAGCTCGTGGTCGCGGAAGTGCGGCGATTGCCAGCCGGCGGCCAGTGTGCCGGACGTCGAGATCAGCACACCGAGCAATGCCGTCATACAAACTTGCCTGATACGCATGTCAATTCTCCCACGAATTACTGCTCAAACCTAGATTGAAATGATGGGCAACAGATGGCAGGCTCGATTACATTAGTCTAACGTCTGCGACTATGGGCTGGATCGTCTATTGCGCAACCGCATCGGTGTAGCATGTTGAAATCGTTGCAATTGTTGAAGAGTGAAACCGCATGAAAGTTGTTCGCAGTGATGACCATCTGAAGCACTTTCCGAAGGGCGAACTGGCCGGCGGGCTGTTTGTGCGGCCGTTTGAATGTCCGGAGCGGTGGCAGCACATCATGGATCGGCTGGGGAAACGGGGTTTCAAGGACTATGTCGAGCCGGCAGCCCTCGATATGGGCCCGGTGCGACAGATACATGATGCAGGGTTTCTGGAGTTTCTGGAAACCTCCTGGGACCGTTGGGTTGCGGAAGGCTACGAGGGCGAAATCCTGGCTACCTGCTTCCCGGCCCGGCGCATGCAGGTGCGCAAGCCGGAACAGATCGACGGGCTGGTCGGATATTACGCCCTGGCTGTCGAGACGGCGATCACGTCGGGTACCTGGGAGGCCGCGCAGGCCAGTGCGGCAATCGCGCAATCAGCGCAGCGGATTGTCGCCGGCGGGGCCCGGTCGGCATTTGCGCTGTGCCGTCCGCCCGGCCACCACGCCGCCAAGGACATGTATGGCGGCTATTGCTTTTTGAACAATGCCGCCATTGCGGCCCAGATGTTCCTGAACGACGGCGCTGGACGGGTGGCGATCCTGGACCCGGACTTTCACCACGGCAACGGCACACAGGACATTTTCTATGACCGGGATGATGTCCTGTTCCTGTCGCTGCATGGCGCGCCGGAGCATGCGTTTCCCCACTTCCTGGGGTATGAAGACGAGACCGGGGCAGGCAAAGGCGAAGGCTTCACCGCCAACTATGCCATGCCGCCCGGTACCGGATACGACAAGTGGGGCAGTGCAATGGATGAGGCTATCAAGCGGATCGAGGCCTATTCGCCGGATGCGCTGGTGGTGTCGCTCGGGGTCGATACCTTCGAACGCGACCCGATCAGCTTCTTCAAGCTGAAGTCAGATGATTTCACCGACTATGGCGGTCGTATCGCGAAGCTGAAACTGCCGACGCTGTTCTGCATGGAAGGCGGCTATGCGGTCGAGGAAATCGGCGTCAACACCGTGAATGTGCTGGAAGGCTTTGAAAATGGCTGACGCAAAACCTGTCCTGCCGGATGAAACCCGTGTAGCCGAACTGATG
>JBCCVY010000080.1:0-11514 GCA_039194725.1 Pseudomonadota bacterium | reverse complement strand
TATCTGGCGGGCCTGACGGCTGTCGCCGCGCGAATAGCCGTGTTCCTGCCAGTCTGCTGGCAATTGCCCGGGATCCCGGGAGTAGGCCTCGAACAGGTCTCTGACCACCCTGCGGGCCCGGTCCATGATGGCGATCACCTTGTCGTGCCGGTACATGTGAGCTGCCAGGAATGCCTGAAGCCCCGCATTGTCCTGTTTCATTTGCGGTGAAAAACCGACGATTGCCGTTTGGGTTTTGCGGACCGCATCTGCGCTGTCAACATCGTTGGCTGCCACATTCGCTTCAGTTTGGGCGATGACGTCAAAAATCATCCAGGAAATCACCCGCCTGACGGTTTCATGGATCAGGCGATGGCGGTCCAGGTCCGGCCACATCTCCTGAACTTCGCGAATTGCCCGGCCGGCAATCGGTACGTCGAGCAGCGCCGTGACCTCGAACAGTCCCGCCCGCAGGCCGTCATCAATGTCGTGTGCATTGTAGGCGATGTCATCGGAAATCGCTGCGATTTGAGCCTCTGCCGATGCATACCGGTCCAGATGCAGATCATGGTTTTGGGCAAACTCGACAATGGCGTGGGGCAGACCGAGTTTTGCATACCTTCCCGCCGGTTGGCCGTGTGCATCCACAACCGGCCCGTTGTGCTTGACCAGGCCCTCCAGAGTCTCCCAGGTTAGGTTGAGCCCGTCAAACCCGGCATATCGCCGTTCAAGCCTGGTGACAATGCGCAGCGCCTGGGCATTGTGGTCAAAACCGCCATGTTCGGCCATGCACTTGTCCAGTTCACGTTCCCCGGCGTGCCCGAACGGCGTATGGCCGAGATCGTGGGCCAGCGACAGAGCTTCAGTCAGATCTTCGTCGAGCCGCAAAGCACGTGCCATTGAGCGCGCCACCTGCGCGACTTCCAGCGAATGGGTCAGGCGGGTGCGATAATGATCACCCTCATGGTAGACGAAAACCTGTGTCTTGTGCTTGAGGCGCCTGAATGCGGCAGAATGAATGATGCGGTCACGGTCACGCTGAAACGGCGAGCGCCCGGCAGCATCGGGGTCTGCAACGAATCTGCCTCTGGAAGCGTGCGGATTGCTGGCATAAGGCGCTAGTTCTGCCATGTGGTTTCTTCCATATGAGACAAATTCCGGACGCGCATTGACAAAGCACCCTTCTCGACCAACATTCATACTAATTGGTCACAGCTTCAAACAGGACTGCTTTTGCCATGTCTGCCGCAATTACACTAACTGAAAACGCTGCGCGACGGATTCGCGAGATTGTCGCCGACGAAACTGACAAGACCGCTCTGCGGTTGGCTGTCAACGGCGGCGGTTGTTCCGGATTTTCCTACGAGTTTGAACTGGACGACAAGCCCGGTGACGGCGATGCGGTGATTGAACGCGATGGCGCCACTCTCCTGATCGATTCGGTTTCCCTTGTTTATGTGCTTGGTTCCGAGGTTGATTTTGTCGACGATCTCATGGCTGCGCAGTTTCAGGTCAACAACCCGAACGCCACTGCGTCGTGCGGCTGTGGCACGAGTTTTTCAATCTGAGCGGCTTTCGGCCCTGCTAACGCCCCAGATAAGTCGATATTTGCCGTTTTTGGCCGTCGTGGCCAAACCCCATCCTGATGCAAGCCCACAATTGCGCCATGATCGTGCGCAACATCGAAGCTGAAGGGCTTTTCAGGGACGCAATAATATTCATGCTGAACTCACATTTCTGGCTTCGGCCTTTCGTCACCGCCGTTTTTGGCGTGGTTCTACTATCGTTACCGGCAAACGCGGCTCGTGACGGGTCAACGGACCGGCCAGGCCTCGATTACAAAACCATAGAGTTGTCGGCACCCAACCCCGACTTGTGCGAGAACGCGTGCAAGAAGGATGGCAAATGCCGTGCGTGGACGTATTCGTGGCCGGGCGCAAAGGGCCCCAAGGCCATGTGTGCCCTGAAAACCGGCGTGCCGCCGAAGCGGTCCGATACATGCTGTATCTCGGGCGTTCTTTCCACGACCAGCCCCGTAACCAGGACAGACGATCCGGCCCCTGCTCCGGCGCCGAAAAAACCTGCCATTGCGGAGAAGCCGGCCCCTGCCCCGAAGAAACCGGTTGTGAAAGCAGAGCCTGCCCCCAAACCTGTGCCTGCACCTGCTCCGAAGAAGCCGGTCGTCAAGGCTGAACCTGCCCCCAAACCTGCGCCTGAGCCTGAACCTGAAAAGCCGGTCGTAGTTGAAAGACCGGAACCTGAGGAGCCCGAGGTTGTGGCACGGCCAATCCCGGCCCCAGCCCCGGTCCCGCCGCCGGCGCCAAAAAGACCGGTTGAACCTGTAACCCCTCTGCCGGAAGAGCCTGAGGACGAAACCGTTGAGCAGCCGGTTCCGGCCCCGCTGCCACCGGTTGACGATCAGGAAACGGCAGCCGTTGCGCCGACGCCGAGGCCAAATCCACGACCGCTGCAGGAGGACGAACCACGTGGTGAAGCACCGCCCGATCCTGCCAAGGTCGCCGCCTGCAATGACTACGCATCTCGCGCCGTGGTTCAGAACGCCGAGAACAACCGGTTGAGTTGTGGCCTGTCGGGCAGCCGCTGGGGATTTGGCCGGAATGCCTATTTCAGCTTCTGCATGCGCAATCCATCATCGGTCTACAATGCTGCCCGCGCGGCGCGCGACCGGGAGCTTGAGAGTTGCCAGCGCCAGCTGGCCAGCCGCGGCGATGACCGCGACGAGCCGGTTTTGCCAGATCTTGATGATGCTGAACCCGACGACGTGATTGCCGACAACTCGCGGCCGGCTCGTTTTTGCCGCAACTTCGCCGGCCAAAGCATACGCCAGGCCCGCCAGGCCCGTCGCTACAGATGCGGTTTCAGTGGGGAACGCTGGTCGCGCAGCCGGGTTCGTCAGGCGCGCCTGTGCCGGCGCATCGGCGCACGCGCAGCGACTCAGCTGCTGAACACCCGGGCGCGCCAGATTGCCAATTGTCGCGCCGCCGGACGCGGAGGCGGTCCGGGCCGTGCGGCCTGCCGTGAATATGCCCGAACCGCAGTCTCACAGGCCCGCGAGGCCCGGCGCCTGGACTGTGGCTACGGTGGCCGCCGCTGGAGTCGCAATTATCAACGCCACCTGAGATGGTGCAGTTCAACGTCCCGAAGCCAGCTACGCCGGGAATTCAGAATCCGGGAGCGTTTGCTGGACCAGTGCTACTAGCCGTCATGTAATTCCAGCAACAGTCTGTGATTGATGGCACGGATCTGGTGACGATCGGGCCTGTGGCCTTGACGCAGCGGGCCGTGTGCAGTGACTGTAAGACGATAATGGCAGTTTACAATTGGGGTGCCCATGCAGATCGCCACCTGGAACATCAATGGCGTAAAGGCGCGCCTGGAGACGGCCGTCGCCTGGTTGAAGGAAGCCCGGCCGGATGTTGCCTGTCTGCAGGAGATCAAATCGGTAGACGAAGGCTTTCCACGCGCGGCGTTTGAAGACATCGGATACAATGTCGTCACGCACGGGCAGAAGGGCTTCAATGGTGTCGCCATGTTGTCGCTTGTGCCGCTTGACGATGTGGCAAGATCGCGTCCCGGTGACGAAACGGATGAGCAGGCCCGTTATATCGAGGCTGTGGTCAGCGGGAAAAAAGCGGCCTGCCGAGTGGGCTGTCTGTACCTTCCCAACGGCAATCCGGTCGATACGGAGAAGTATCCTTACAAGCTTGCTTGGATGGACCGGCTGATCGCGCATGCGAGAGCCAGGCTGCTGTTGGAAGAGCCGTTCGTGCTGGTTGGGGATTACAATGTTATCCCTGAGCCTCGCGACGCCGCGAGGCCGGAGCAGTGGACTGACGATGCCTTGTTCAGGCTGGAAACACTGGAGAAGTATCGCGAACTCATTGCCCTGGGCTTTACCGATGCCGTGCGCAGTCTCGATCAGTCAGATGGAGTTTATACGTTCTGGGACTACCAGGCCGGTGCGTGGCAGAAAAACAACGGCATTCGTATTGACCATGTGCTGATGTCGGCCCAGGCAACCGACCGGACCGCCAGCTGTCGCATAGACAAGCATGTGCGCAGCTGGGAAAAGCCGTCTGATCATGTTCCGGTGATTGTGGAACTGGATGTATAGGCCCAGGCCTGTGATGGCCTGAACCTACCGAGTGTTCGCAGGAATGCAGTCGCGGGAAGCCAGCAAGGCCGCAGCAGAGCTAGTTTTGTGCTTGCCGGGTACGCACCGGAAACCGCCTGGACCATTTTGAATACAACCGGTTCGCCTCACTCAGATTCTTCTGGCTGAGTTCAGCCTGCAGAACCTTGTTCTTCTTGGCAATCCTGCGGTTGAGAGTTCCGCCTGCGGTATCAGCGGCGATTCTATACCACACCAGCGCACGCACCTTGTCGCCGCTGTCGCTGTATATATCTCCCAACAGAGCGGCAGCAGGCGCATACCGCTTCTGTGCCGCGGTGCCGAGCCAGCGCATACCGTAAGAGCGGTCCCGGGCAACCCCTTCGCCGTTCAGGTACATCAGGCCGAAGCCGAATTGGGCACCGGCGTGGCCGGCCGACGCGGCTGTCTGATAATAATGCAGCGCCTTGTTCACGTTCTTTCTGACGCCGGCCTTCTTGTTGCCGGTCCGCAAAGAGTTGGCCATGCGGGTCAGGCTATCAAGGACAAAGTAGCGTTCGTTGCCTGACACCTCAGACCTGTGATCCACGTAATCCTGGGCAACACGACCGTAGTGCTTGAACGCCGTTACCTGATCGACCGGCACCCCCAGCCCCTTTCGGAACATGTGTGCCAGCAGCCAATTGGCCTGGATGCTTCCCTCGCTTGAGGGCAAATCCAGGTAAGGCAGCGAGGCGCTGAAATCCTTGGCCCTGTAGGCAACCAGCGCGGCATCCAGATTGGCCTGCGCCTGCGGCGACAACTGACCAACAGGCACCTCCTGCTTGCTTGGCGCAAATGAGTAAAAGCCGGGCGGCAGTTGCGCCTGCGCCCATGTCTGGCCCGACGACAACACGGCGACACCTGCAACCAGCATCATGCCGGCGGCTAGCCGAAATCTCGTCAGACCGAAGCCGTTGTTGGTCTGCTGACCCACCCCACCCATGGAACAACAGTAAGAGCAGTGCGGCGCGTATTGCGTGCCTCCCGCCAAGTGCCGGTTCGGCACCTTGTCCTTACGTGTTGATCTTGCATTCATCGGATTTATTTCGCCCCTGGCGTACCTGTTAACTTCCACATCTACCGCTAAGCGCACAGTACTTACTAACTGTATAATTTTTCTGTTATCGCTACCTTAGCGGATACCATCCCCTTATAATCTTGATTTGAGCGCGATTAAGGCAGGAAGTTGCCGCCAGTGCAGAATTCTAAAAAGTGTGACATATTTGCAACACCTGTATTGCACCCGGTATGGCTGTTGCCGACGAGGATATTTAGGCTAGGCTTTCGCCGATTCCTCATGATTTGAGCGGCTTTCAGAGCACAAAGGACTCCTTCAAAATGTCTCCTCCCATGTTTGGTCAGCAGTCGGCAGAAAATCCGCCGGCCGGCTCGGAACCGGTGCGAATCGACTATGTCGCGCATCCGGGATTGGGCGGAATAGCCATCTCAAACTTCTTTTTGAACCTGATTACGCTGTCGTTTTACCGGTTCTGGGCCAAGACGAGGGTCCGCCGCCATATCTGGTCCAGCGTGCAGGTCAACGGTGAACCGGTCGAGTATACGGGAACCGGCAAGGAGCTGTTTTTGGGGTTTGTCGTCATCATGGCGCTGGTGTTTCTGCCACTGACCCTGATCGGTGTCGGATTGGCGGCGTATTTTGGTCCAGAAAGCGCAGCGGTGGTGGCGTTTCAGATGATGTTTGCCCTGGCACTGATCACCCTGTACGGATTTGCAATCTACCGGGCGCGGCGATACCGGCTTTCCAGAACCGTCTGGCGCGGGATTCGCGGCGCGCTTCCCGGTTCGGCAATGTCATACAGCGGAAAGTACTTTGGTTCCCTGCTGCTCGCCCCGATGACGCTGGGATGGTCTACGCCGGCCATGAACCTGATCCTGGCAGAGCACATCACCAATGACATGCGTTTCGGCAATGTGCCGTTCAGTTTCAGCGGCCGTTCAGGGCCTCTGTATGCGCGCTATGCCCTGTGCTGGTTCGGTTCGCTGCTGGCGTTTCTCACTGTGATCATGTTGGCGGTCTGGTTGTTTGCATCCGGAGCTTTTGACTGGCTGAAACCGGTGTTCGACGCCATGGTCAGTGACAACCAAGCCTCCAGCTCTGCCGATACTGCGGTCGGGTTGGCCATATTTGGCGGCATTGTTTTCGCTTACCTGTTCTATGTTGCAGTCAAGTCAACCATCTGGTCGTTCTATACGGCCCGTGAGTTGAATGTGTTTGCCCAGTACACCAGGTTTTCCGGAGCGGGTTTTGAGTTCAATGCCACTGCCTGGAGCCTCATCACGTTATGGCTGGGCAACATGGCGTTGATCATCCTGACCCTGGGCATTGCGCAACCATTTGTGGAACAACGGGTCATGCGGTACTTCGTGGAGCGTCTGAGTGTAAACGGCACAGTGGACTTTGCAGCGATTGAGCAGTCCAGGGCCCGTGTCGACAAACGTGGCGAGGGCCTCATTGACGCCCTCGACCTGGATGCGTTCTAGGCCATGGTCACGAAACCCCACAATGCCGAATTCTTCGATGGCAAGTCTGCCATGGCGAGGCTGGTTCATGCCCGCGTCATGGGGGACACGCTGGTCATTTCCCAAACCGGAGCGACGGATGTCCAGTGGCCGTTGAACAATGTCGAACTGGTATCAGGCGGCAAGCCGGGCCAGGCGTTGCGACTGAAGCTGCATGGCGACCATGGCAGCCGGCTGACCCTGCCTGAAGGCAGTGCCGCAGATGCGGTTATCGCGGCGGCTCCTGCCATACTCACCGGACACAAGCGCCGGTTCTGGAAAGGCGTGGGGATTTCCGTTGCAGTGGTGCTGGCCTTAGGTGTTGCGGGCTATGCCACCCTGGCTGTGGCGCCTCAGGCATTGGCCCGTTTCATACCCGACGAGGTGGTCAACTCATTTGCGGATGGGCTGGAGAAATCGGTGATCAAGTCTTCCAAGCGCTGTGATGCGCCGGCCGGACGCGACGCGCTAAACAAGATTGCCCGGCGCATCGTGTCCGGAACCGAGGATCCGCCAACGTTTTCCCTGCGGGTGTTTGATATCCGCCAAGCGGGAAACAAGAAGCTGATCAACGCCTTTGCGCTGCCTGGAGGGCGCATGGTGTTCAGTGCCGGTCTGATCGAGAATGCCGACAGTGCTGATGAAGTGGCCGGGGTGCTGGCTCACGAGCTGGGTCACGTCGCTCTGCGCCACCCGGAAGCCGCCATTGTCCGGGTGTATGGCGTGCAGATGCTGTTGTCGCTGTTCACCGCCGGCCAGGGAGCGGACAGTCTCGGCAGTATCGCGGGTGTCATCGCGGTGCTTCGCTACAGCCGGGAGGCAGAGGCTCAAGCCGACGCCTACGCCGTTGAGGTCATGGAAAACGCCAATGTGGATCCGAAAGGCCTGCGGAACTTTTTTGCGCGTCTGATAAAGAAGAATACGAGCACCGGAGGCGAAGCGAAAGCAGACGACAGCACGTCGTTTAGGAAACGCATCGAGCCGCTCACCGATCTGTTTTCAACCCACCCGGGAACCGATGACCGCATCGCCCGGTTGGTGCCGCGCCCGGGTGGTACCGAACCTGCCATCCTGAGTGATGCCGAATGGCGCGCACTCAAGGCAATCTGCAAGTAGGATGAACATAGCCGGTCAGGCGTTTTGCCTGAGCAGTCTATGGACCCCGATCAGCAGCAGCCCGGTGATCACAACCAGACCTGCAATGAACGAAAACAGCCAGATGTCGGCATTGGTCAACTGACCGTCGGTGCGAACCTGAATTGTTGTGATGGAATACCAGATGCCGCCGCCAACGAGCAGCAGCGCGGCAATGCAAAACCACAACATGACGCGCATGACCTTGAGGATCAGCAACAGGAACGGCTGCTGGCTCAGGTCACCTGGCATCACCGGACCTCATGGCGTTCTAGCTGAGAGTGCCGGAACAACCCGACCTGACCCACCGGCGATTGTACGCATGCAGTTTCAGCGCCGCATTGTATATTCTCTTTGCATCGGAGCGGCACTTCCGTGATGAACAACTCTTGGCTGTCACGCGGTAAGCCTTGCGCATTTCGGCCCTGGTCGGCGCGTCGTCAGACTTCAGGCGCCGCAATGTCGAATTGTAGTAATTGGCAATTGACCGGTTGCGGTTGACCACGCGCAGGAAACGGGGCTTGCCTTTGCGTTTGAACTCACTGGCCAGGGAACTGCAGGAAGCCGCTTGCGCCGTTGACGAAAGCGGACCGCCCTGCGGCGCGAACATTACCGTTGCTGACGCAATGACCGCCATTGCCGTCAGCCTGACTATTCCTGAACACATGCCTGCTGAAATCCTGCCGTTGAAAACTGCCCCAATCGAATCCGCTGCGGCAATATAGAACGAACGCTGCGTCAGTTTCAATTTCGTTGTCAGTTTTTCACGACCACCAGTTGTCGGCCTGGAAACTGCCGGCCTGATCCTCGATCACCTTGCCGACCTGGAACAGGGTCGCCTCATCAAAAGGCCTGCCGATCAGCTGCAGTCCCAGCGGCAGGCCCTCAGCATCGAGGCCGGCCGGGACGGCAATGCCGGGCAACCCGGCCATGTTGACGGTGACGGTGAAGATGTCGTTCAGGTACATCTTGACCGGGTCCGCGCTCATGTCCTGATCGGCAACGCCGAATGCAGCCGATGGTGTCGCTGGGGTCAAAATCGCATCCACGCCATCGGCAAACGACGTCTCGAAATCGCGCTTGATCAGGGTGCGCACCTTCTGCGCCTTGACGTAGTAGGCATCGTAATACCCGGCCGACAGCACATAGGTGCCGATCATTATGCGGCGCCGCACTTCGGCACCGAACCCTTCGGCACGTGTGTTCTCGTACATGGCGACGATGTCGTCACCTGGCACACGCAGGCCATAGCGTACGCCGTCATAGCGGGCCAGGTTTGAAGACGCTTCGGCCGGTGCCACAATATAGTAAGCAGGCAACGCATATTTGGTGTGCGGCAGGGAGATGTTGACAATTTCGGCGCCGGCATCGCGCAGCCAGTCAATCCCCTTCTGCCACAGGGCTTCGATGTCATCCGGCATGCCGTCCATCCGGTATTCAGCAGGAATGCCGATCTTCATGCCCTTTACGGACTTGCCGATGGCGGCTTCGTAGTCTGGCACTTCTATGTCGACGGAGGTGGTGTCTTTCGGGTCGACGCTGGCGATCGACTTCAAAAGTATGGCGGCATCGCGCACATCGCGGGCGATGGGGCCGGCCTGGTCAAGCGAGGACGCAAAGGCAACCGTGCCCCAACGCGACACCCGACCGTACGTCGGTTTTATCCCGACCGTGCCGGTAAAAGCAGCCGGCTGGCGAATTGATCCACCGGTATCGGTCGCTGTTGCGCCTGCACAAATATGCGCTGCGACTGCGGCAGCCGAGCCGCCGGACGATCCGCCAGGAACCAGATCGGCATTGGATCCCTTGGCCCGCCAAGGGTTTTTCACCGGACCGTAGTATGACGTCTCGTTAGACGAGCCCATGGCAAACTCATCCATGTTCAGCTTGCCGAGCATGACAGCGCCGTCCGCCCACAGGTTGGCGGTCACGGTTGACTCGTAAGCAGGCTTGAACTGGTCAAGAATGTGGCTGCAGGCCTGGGTGTGGATGCCTTCAGTGGCAAACAGGTCCTTGATGCCGAGCGGGATGCCTTCGAGTGGCCCAGCCTCACCCTTGGCGATGCGTTCATCGCTGGCGGCGGCCATCTCACGCGCCTTGTCTGGCGTTTCAACGATATAGGCGTTCAGGGAACGGGCTGCTTCGACCGCGCTGATATAGGTTTCGGCCAATTCGGAGGCTTTGAACTGTCCGGTGCGCAATGCATCGCGGGCCTGGGCAATTGTGAGGTTCAGAAGATCGGACATCGGTTTTCCGGAAAATCAACAAATCTGGAGTGTGGTGAATCTGGTTGTCGGGTGCCGAGACTACTCGACGACCTTTGGCACCAGGAAGAAGTTGTCGTCACTCGCCGGCGCATTGCCGGTCACCCGCTCGGGATAACCGCCATCATTGGCTTCGTCCGCGCGCAGACGCATTTTGTTTTCAACCACCGACGTCATCGGTTCGACATTGTCGGTATCAACTTCCCCGAGCATCTCGATCCATCCAAGGATATGGTTCAGTTCGCCTTCCAGTTTCGGTACTTCATTGTCGGAAATACGGATGCGGGCAAGCCGGGCAATGCGGCGCACTGTTGCCTGATCGACAGACATGGTCTCTGGTTCTCCAAATCGATGGCTGAATTGTCACGGGTGATACCATCGTCGCCTTGCCGCTGCAATGGCTGATGGCGGCACGAAGTGCGCGATTCAGACGTTCAGGGTCTGGCCGATAAACGGTACCTTGACCTTGCCAGCATCGTCCGCCATTGCCTGCACGAACGGGTCCGCATCGGGCACCAGCAACGGAAATGTGCCGTAATGGCAGGGAATGACGGTCTCGAAGTCGAAGAAGTTCCGACAAGCCATGGCCGCTGTTACCGGGTTCATGGTGAACCTGTCGCCAATCGGAACTATGCCGACAGCCGGTTCGTGAATACGGGCAATAAGCGCCATGTCACCGAAGATGTCGGTATCGCCCATGTGATAAAGCGGTTTGCCGGAGTTGTTTGGCCGGACGATGATGCCGCACGGATTGCCCAGATATACTCCTTCTGAAGAAGACGAATGATCGGCTCTGACGAATGTGCACATGAAGTCCTGGTGGTAGACGGCACCGCCGGTGTTGGTGGGGTCGAAGTTCTCCACGCCCTGACCGTGCAGATGAACGGCCAGTTCATAGACTGCGATCAGTGTGGCGCCGGTTGCCTTGCAGATATCGACGGTATCTCCGATATGGTCGTCGTGGCCATGGGTGAGGATCACATGGGTGCATCCCGACGTGGCGTTTTCCACGCTGCCTTCGAAGGTTGGCGATCCGGACAGAAACGGATCGATCAGTATGACCGTGTTGTCGAATTCGACCCGGAAGGCCGAATGTCCAAACCATGTGATTTTCATGTGTGTTCCCCTTTTCGCATGGCTGATGCGCGTTGAACTGTTTGCACCGGCCTGTCTCAACGCTTAAGCAGACAAAATGACAAGCATTCTGTCCAGCCCTGATCAACTGCGAGACCTTCTGACGGGCCCGGCCAGCCTGGTGGGACTGGATCTCGGAAGCAAGACCATCGGCGTGGCGGTTTCGGACCGGCTGAGGACCATCGCGTCCCCGCGCCTGACCATCAAGCGGACCAAGTTCAAGGCCGATGCGGCCCGGCTGCTGGATATTGCGGCGCAGGAGCAGGCCGCCGGGTTTGTGCTGGGATTGCCGGTCAACATGGATGGCAG
>JBCCVY010000079.1:0-11516 GCA_039194725.1 Pseudomonadota bacterium | reverse complement strand
CGGCCACCATGCCGGGCAGGGACAGCGGGAAATACACTTTCCAGAACGCACTGACCGGGGACGCGCCCAGGTTTGCCGCTGCAAACATCAGGTCGCGGTCGATCTTCTTCATGGCGTTGTACAGCGGCAGCACCAGGAACGGCAGCATGATATGGGCCATGCCGATCAGGGTGCCAGTCATGTTGTGCACCAGCTTGACCGGCGAGTCCCACAGTCCGATCTGCATGGCGAAATCGTTGAGCAGGCCGTTCTTCTGCAGCAGCACAAGCCAGGCATAGGTGCGCACCAGCAGCGAGGTCCAGAACGGCAACAGCACGGCGAGCATGAAAAGCCCAACCCATCTAGGCGGCAGCAGCGCCAGGAAATATGACAGCGGATAGCCGATGAGAATGCAGATCAGGGTTGTCAGCACGCTGACCTGGAAGGTGGTCACAAATGTTCGTGCATAGGATTTGTACTGCACCATCTTCAGATAGTGCTCCATGGACAGGCCGCCGTCCTTGCCGACAAAGGACAGATAGAACAGCCATCCCACCGGGATCAGAATGATCAGCACGACCACGATCAGGGCCGGGACGACCAGGCTCAGCAGTGACCATTGTTCGCGTGCCTGTTGCCGGCGCAGTGCCTCTGCATGCAGAGCCTGTCCCGGTTGTGCGGTTTTCTCCATGCCGGTTGCCGTCATGGCTGGTTTTCCTTCGGGATCAGGATCGCATCGTCCCTGCCAAGCCCGACCGACACCTGCTCGCCCGATTGCGGATAGCTTGACTTGGCCTTCGAGCCGGTGCCGAAGCGGACCAGGAGTTCCGTGTCGTCATCAATGGCCACGATGGAGAAGGCCGTCTCGCCCTGGAACACCGTTTCGGTGACCGTGCCCTTGAACACGATGGTCCGGTCTGTGGAGGCCTTGCCATTTGCCATGATCGACAGATGCTCAGGCCGCACCACCAGCGACCATTCATCCGCGTCACCGCCTGATGGCGCCTTGCCGATCTTGCTGCCCTTGTAGGTCAGGTTGCCGGCCTTGTCCTCGTCCAGATCAAGCATGGTCGACTCGCCGATGAAATCCGCAACAAAGGCATTGGCGGGATGATTGTAGATCACCTCCGGGGTGTCCACCTGGGCCAGCCTGCCGTGATTGATCACGGCGATCCTGTCCGACATGGTCAGCGCCTCGCGCTGGTCATGGGTGACATAGACGGTCGTCACGCCCAGTTTCCGGTGCAGGATCTTGAGCTCGATCTGCATCCGTTCCCTGAGTTTCTTGTCAAGCGCTGACAGCGGTTCGTCCATCAGCAGGATGCGCGGACCGAACACGAAGGCCCGCGCCAGGGCCACCCTTTGCCGCTGCCCGCCGGACAACTGGTCGATGCCGCGCTCTCCGAGGCCCGACAGCTGCACCGTCTCAAGGGCTTCGGTGACCCGCTCCTCTATCTCGCTGGCACTGACGCCGCGAAGCTTCAGCGGGAATGCGATATTGCCGGCAACCGACATGTGCGGAAACAGGGCATAGCTTTGAAACACCATGCCGACATTGCGCTGGTGAGGCGGCGTGAGGATCACCTCCTGCTCGCCAAACCGGATGCTGCCGCTGTCCGGCCTGTTGAAGCCGGCAATGGCCATCAAAAGCGTGGTCTTGCCGGAGCCGGATGGCCCCAGCAGGGTCAGGAACTCGCCGCTCTTGATCTCCAGATCGACGGAATCCAGCGCGTACAGGTCGCCGTACTTCTTGGTCAGGCTGCTGATATGGATGGGCAGGGCCGTCGAGCTGTCGGGTGACCCGTTATTGTTCACGTTGGCCAAAGTAGAAACCTTAAAAGTGATCGCCGGGCGGCGGAGCCACCCGGCAATCTACCACACACACGGTGCTTATTCGCTGAGAAGTTCCATGTACATTTCCAGGGCTTCTTCGCGGTGCTTGGCATACCATTCCAGGCTGACCGGCAGCATCTTGGGCACATTGTTGGGATGCGACGGCAGCGCCTCGATCAGCTCCTTCGGTGCCGTTGTCACCTCGTAGGCCTTCTTGTTGGTCGGCCCGTAGGTGATGTGGAACGGCAGGTTGGCCTGGTATTCGGGCTTTGAGATTTCCGCCAGGAACTTCATCGCCGTGTCCTTGTTCGGCGCGCCCTTCGGCATGGCGAAGCAGTCATAGTCGAGCAGTGCCTGGTTGAAGGTGTAACCGACCTTGGCACCGTCTTTCTTGGCATTGTCAAAGCGCCCGTTCCAGCCGGTGGTCATGTCCACTTCGGCATCCTTCATCAATTGCGCCTGCTGTGCGCCGGAGCCCCAGAACACGGCAATATGCGGCTTCAGCTTGCGGATCTTGTCGATGGCCCGCTGTTTCCCTTCCCGGGTGGACAGCACTTCGTAGACCTGGTCTGCCGGCACGCCGTCCGCCATCAGTGCCGGTTCAAGGGCGCCGTCCACATTGTTGGCCCGGTAGGCCCTAGTGCCGGGGAACTTTTCGACGTCAAAGAAGTCCGCCCAGGACTTGGGGGCGCCGTCGCTGCCGGGTTCGCCGTACTTGTCGGTGTTCCAGGACATGACGGTGGCGAAGACGTCGGAGCCGACGCAGTAGTCGGTGTAGGTGTTCTTATAGAAATCGCTGACGTCGACGACGTTGAAGTCGATCTTTTCCAGGCAGCCTTTGGCGGCAGCTGCCGCAGCGCCACCTGAACCGGTGACCACCAGGTCCCAGGTGACCGAGCCTGACTCAACCTGCAGGCAGGCTTTCGACATGCTGGCGCCGGATTCCCGGACGATTTCGATGCCGCTGTTTTTCGATGCATCGTTGAACAGCGCCTTGTCCTGCGCTTCGCCGTAGCTTCCGCCCCATGACACCACGGTAATCGGCTCGGCATGTGCGGCCCCGGTCATCACCAGTGCCATGGCGGTTCCCATGGCCAGTTGCTTGATATTCATCTTCTGTACTCCTCTCCTGTGTTTTGGTCTTGTTTCATGCGATCATCTCAATCATCTGCGCTGTGCTCAAGCCATCGCAGCCGCCTTCTTGTGTTGCCGGCGGTCCTGCCAGCGATACCAGGCGACCGCGGCAGGCAGAAACCACGGCTTTCCGGAATAAAGCGGGCGGGTGGGAAACGCCAGGCCGTCAAACGCAGTGCGGCCTTCCTTCATGCCCAGCACCTTTTGCCCGAGCCGCATGCCGAGATATCCGGCCATGGACACACCCGAACCGCAATACCCCATGGCGTAGTGGATGCCGTCTTGCACGCCCGTATGGGCCAGTTCATCGAAACTGTAGGCCACCGTGCCCTGCCAGGCGTGGGAAATTTTGTAATCCCGCAAGTCGGGGAAAATTCTGCACATGTCGTCAAACAGCTTCGGCGCGCTCTTGGCAGGATCGGTCTCGGAAGCCGTCACCCGGCCACCGAACATGATCCGTTTGCGGTCCGGTGTTGCGCGATAGTAATAGACAACCTTGCAGGTGTCGCTGGCGATGCGATTGGTGGGAAACAGTCTGTCGACAAGCTCTGTCGGCAGCTCTTCTGTTGTGATGACATAACTGCCGATGGGGATCACCCGCCGCTGCATCCACGGTGTCAGGGCCGAGGTGTATCCGTTGGTTGCCACCACCACATCGCGTGTGCTGACGGCGCCGCGCTCGGTCTCGACGTGGAAGCCGTCCTGGGTCTTCGTAATGCCGGTCACGGTACAGTTTGGCGTGATGTGCACGCCGGCACCGAGCGCGGCCTCCAGAAAGCCGCGATGCAGTTTTGCAGCGTTTACGCTGGCGTGCCTCGGAAACACCACGCCGCCGTAATAGGCGTCGGTTCCCAGTTCGGTGTGCTGTTCGTGCCGGCCAACAACTCGCGCCTCAATGCCTTCGCTGCGCAGTTGCCTGCTTTGCTCGACCAGCTGCTCGAACTGCCGCGGCGCATGCGCTGCATGGAAACGGCCGCAGCGGTTGAAGTCACAGTCAATCTCTTCACCGGTTACGAAGTCTTCTATCCAGTCCAGCGCGGCTTGCCCTTCGGAGCGAATGGCCCGGGCCCGTTCAAGCCCGTGTTTTTGCGTCAGCGCGGTCAGGGACGGTTTGATGCTGGTGCTGATCTGACCGCCATTGCGGGTGCTGCATCCGCTTCCGGCGTCTCCGGACTCCAGCACCATGACGGAGCGGCCGCCGCGCGCGATCTCGATCGCCGAGCTCAGCCCGGTGTAGCCGGAACCGACCACGACACAGTCCACCTTGGTTAACGGATCAGCCGGCAATTGCGGTGCAGGTTCTACTGTTTCCAGCCAATAGGACGAGGTCTTGAAGCCCACGGCGGGCTCTGTTGCGGGCCCATGGCGGGTGCCGTGGCACTGTTTGTCCTCTTTGCCGTTGGGTTGCAACATTGCTCATCCTTCTGTCCGTCATTGACGCTAGGCAGCGCGGTTGATTAAATCAATTTAATTCCGGTTATGTGTTTATTCATTTCGCTTATGGATATCGAGGAAAGGCAGGCGATTGAAAACCCGACATCTTGAAGTGTTCGATGCCCTGATCGAGGCCGGATCGGTGTCCCGCGCCGCTGAGCGGCTGAACTTGACCCAGCCCGCCGTCAGCATTGCGCTCGGCAAGCTTGAATCCGATCTCGGCTTCAAGCTGTTCCACCGGGAGAAGGGATTTTTCGCACCGACCAAGGAAGCGCTGCAGCTGAGCAGCGAGGTTTCACAGGGGCTGCTGGCGTTTTCTCGGATTGAGCAGCGCGCCGAAGAAATCAGGACTGGCTCCACCGGCAGCATCAGCATCGCCACCAACGGCACCCTGGCGGTCAACTTTCTGCCGAAGATCATTGTGGAGTTTCAGCGCCGGAACCCCGGCATAAAGATCGATGTCATCATGCACAGTTCACGCCGCATTGCGTCATGGGTCAGCGGCCGTCAAATCGACATCGGGTTCATCGACACGCCGGTCCCGGTTGCCGGGCTCAACGCCAAATTGTTCCGGCTGGAATGCGTCTGCATCATGCATGAAGACGATCCACTGGCGAGGAAGAAAGTCATCACCTCGACCGATCTGGAGGGCCGGTCCGTGGTCCATATCACCGGCGATCACATGGTCGACCGGCAGCTCGACGCCCTGGTCTCGAAGGCCAATGTGGACATCAGGCGTGACGTGTCGACCTACTATTTCGCCATCGTCCGCAACGTCGTCGCGCTCGGCAAGGACGTGGCCATCGTGGATCCCATCAACGGCAAGGCGAACCTGTCTGACGGCGTGACGTGGCGTGCCTTCAGGCCGGCGATCTATCATGAAACCGCCATGATAACCTCCGGTACGCAGGAGTTGAGCCTGCCGTCGAAGAAATTCATCGAGCTGCTGCTGGAGCGCCTGGAGAAGTTTTAGATTGCCTGAGGCTAATCTCTTGGTGCGGCGGCCCGGGCCAGCCGATCATGTGCCGCCGCCCCTTCTTCTGATGCTTGGGTTTGGTCTTCTGCAGAGTCGTCTTCGGCGAGACCTGCCGGATCAACCTCGGCAGGGGCCTCAGACATTTCTGCCCGGTTATCCAGGCTTTCGACTGCGTCGGCTGAGTCTCTGTTTTCCAACTGTTCCGGTTCAGCCTGCGCCTTAATCTCCAGACGTCTTTTGATTTTGTCCAGAGGGCTGTTTTCGATGGTCTTTACAACGTTGGAGACGGATGTCTGCAAAAGCGGGTTCGGCTTGAGCACACCGTCTGCAATCAGGCGGCTAAGATATCGTTTCGCATCGGTTTCAGGGATGTTCAGCATGCTTTGCAAGGCCCGCGGCGTGCATTCCCCGTGAAGGGTGGACATGTAAACAGCCCACGACCGGGCCTGCGCCGAAACCGCCGCCGCTGGCAGGGCAGTTGGGGCGGCCCGCAATGACACTGTTGGACCGGCAGGCAGCGAAAACACCGCAACCAGCGATTGAATAAAGCTACGTCTGTTCATGACCATCATATGGGGAGTGTTGTTCAAAAAACGAGCATCGAATGGCATCTGTGCTCTCGAATGCCTGATGTCTTTGGCCCATTGCTGTTGTTCGTTTGTCGCACAGCAAATGACAGGAACGAGCCCATTCAACATGTTAGACTGCGTCGCCTCTCGGGCTTGAAATGTCTCATTGTGCACGCTCGGAAATTGAAAACCTGCATAAGGTGTTGGGCACGAGAGATTGGAGACAAGATATGTCAACGCGAGGTCATTGCCTGTGCAGGAAAACCACGTGGGAGTTTAGTGGCGATGTGACATGGGCTTGTTACTGCCATTGTGATGATTGCCGTCGAAACTGCGCCGCGCCCATTGTAGCGTGGCTGGGAGTTCCACTCAGAAACTTCCAATGGACAGGCGATACACCGAAAACGATAGAAAGCTCAAAAGGTGTTTTTCGGCATTTTTGTAGCCATTGCGGCTCACCAGTGGGGTTTGAGGCAGATCACTATGCGGGCGGTATGCATCTTTATGCGGCTTCGATGGAACGTCCTGAAGACTTCGTTCCAACTTTCCACGTCAATTTCCAAAGCAAACTACCTTGGCTGAAAATTGAAGATGATCTGACAAAGTACGAAGGCACCTTACTTCATGCACCAGAAGACCTAAGTGCGTACGAAAAATAGGGCTGCTTATTGTCCGCTTTGTCCGCGTTGCTGTCGTAGATCCACATCACAGCGAACTGCCGCTTCCCGCCCATCTGCGCCATTGAGTGCATTGCAGCGTATTTCAGGGACGGGCTTCAAGCAGCCGTTATGAGGTTCGAATTTAAAAGGTTAGAACGATGACAGGCGCACCTGTGGTCAAACCATTGCGTTGATCGCGATCCCATTAATCCCCGGCCTGCGCTGGGTAACTCGTGGGCGCTGATCGGCACAACCAAAGTCTTCCTGGTCTAGTCTCTCGGAGCCGCGGCGCGGGCCAGGCGGTCGTTTATGGCCACGCCCAGCCCTTCATCGGGGATCGGCGCCACGGCAATGCTGTCGGCACCCAGCATGTCGAGCGTGTGCAGCATGGCGAACAGGTTGGCCGCTGCCTCGCGCAGGTCTTTCGATGGCGACAGGTTGCGGATGATGTCGGCTTCCGGTTCGCGTTTGCCGAAAGCCAGGTAGGCTTCGCCGGGCCGCGCCTCCTTTGCGTTCAGCCGCACGGCCGCATTGGGGGCGTAATGACTGGCCAGCTGGCCGGGTGCAACGGGATCGTTGGTGGATCCGGTCTGCAGTTGAACCGGCCTGCCCAGCGCGTCTTCAATGGCTTCCCGGGACACACCGCCCGGGCGCAGGATCACCGGTGTTTCACCCAGGCAGCTGATGACGGTCGACTCCAGGCCGACCTCGCATGGCCCGCCATCCACGATGCCCCAGATGCGCTCGCCCAGCCCGGCCATGACATGCTGAGCCGTGGTCGGGCTGATCTGCCCGGATAGGTTGGCGCTCGGCGCGGCAACCGGGCAGCCCGCCAGCTGCAGCAGTTCGCGGGCGCTTTCACGGCCGGGCACCCGGATTGCCAGCGACGGAAGGCCGGCGCTGGCCAGCTCGCTCACCGGGCAGTCATCGGCACGTTCGACCACGATCGTCAGCGGTCCCGGCCAGAAGCTGTCGGCCAGTTTCAGCGCATCCGCATTGAACCGTCCCAGCTTCATTGCCTCTTCGATGGTCGGCAGGTGCACGATCAGCGGATTGAACGACGGCCTGCCCTTGGCCTCGTAAATCCGTGCTACCGCCTGGCCGTCACAGGCGTTCGCGCCCAGCCCGTAAACGGTCTCGGTGGCGAACGCGACCAGCTCACCATCGCGCAAAGCGGAAGCGGCTACGGCAATGTCCTTAGTGACGTGGCTCATCTCGGATAGTATCAATGCCGTAACAGTTGCAGGTCAGGTTGCATGCCTTGCCGCCATAATGCCCGTTTCGTCAAGTCAAACCGCATGGGAAGCCGTCTATGTTCTCGCCGCACACAAGCACTCTCAACGACACTCTCAACGATGTGGCGGGGCTGTCATCGCTGATGTCGTCCGGCGTGTTTGGCGAGTTGAGCGATGACGTGGTTGCGGCAATTCTCGAAGAGGCGGGCAAGTTTGCCGCCAACGTGGTCGCACCTTTGAACCGCGACGGTGACCAGCATGGCTGCACGCTGGACACGGACAGCAATGCCGTGACCACGGCACCGGGCTGGCAGGACGCCTACCGGCAATGGTGCGAGGCAGGCTGGGCGTCGCTGCCGTGTGAAGAAGGCCATGGCGGGCAGGGCCTGCCGATCATGGTGTCGCTGGCGGTGCAGGAACTCTGGAACACCGCATCGAACGCCTACGGCATCGGCACCCTGCTGACCCAGGGCGCGGTGGAGACCATTGAAGCCCACGGCTCCGAGCAATTGAAGCAGCAGTACCTGCCCAAGATGGTGGCCGGGGACTGGACCGGAACCATGAACCTGACCGAGCCGCAGGCCGGATCGGACCTGTCCGGCGTCAAGTCGCAGGCGAAGCCGCTGGATGACGGCAGCTATGCCGTTACCGGCACCAAGATCTACATCACCTATGGCGAGCACGACCTGACCGAGAACATTGTTCACCTGGTGCTGGCCCGCCTGCCGGATGCGCCGGAGGGCACGCGCGGCATCTCCATGTTCCTGGTGCCGAAGTTCCTGCCGGATGCGGACGGCAATCCGGCCCGGCGCAACGATGTCAAGTGCATCGGCCTGGAGCACAAGCTCGGCATTCATGCCTCGCCGACCTGCACCATGCGGTTTGGCGACGACGGCGGCGCAATCGGCTGGCTCGTCGGCGAGCAGGGGCGCGGCCTGAACTGCATGTTCACCATGATGAACAATGCCCGCCTGCACGTTGGCATGCAGGGTGTCGCCATTGCCGAGCGCGCCTATCAGCAGGCGCTCGCCTACGCCCGGGAACGCCGCCAGGGCCGCCGGAAAGGCGATGCAGACCCCATGCTCATCATCGAGCATCCGGATGTGCGCCGCATGTTGATGGACATGAAGGCCAAGACCCAGGCCGCGCGCTCGATCTGCTATCTCACCGCGCGCGCCATCGACCTGTCCCGGACGGCCGCGGGGGAACAGGAGCGGGCCGACAATGCCGACCTGGCCGCGCTGCTGACCCCGGTCGCCAAGGCGTTCAGCACCGATGTCGGCGTCGAAGTGGCCTCCGATGGCGTTCAGGTGCACGGCGGCATGGGATACATCGAGGAGACCGGTGCCGCGCAGCATTTGCGCGATGCCCGCATCACACCGATCTATGAGGGCACCAACGGTATTCAGGCCCTTGACCTGGTGACCCGCAAGGTCGCCCTGCGCGGCGGCGACACGATGGCGAAACTGATTGCCGACATGCGTGAAACCGCTGCCGCTGTCGGTGCAGAAGCCGATGAGCTGTCGCGGACGATATCTACGTTGGAATCCGCATCGGAACTGGTTAGTGGATGGCTGGCAGACGGCGACGAGCGCGCGCTGGCGGCGGCAACGCCGTATCTGCGCCTGTTCGGGCTGACCGTGGGCGGCTTTGGCCTGGCCAAATCGGCACTTGCCGCGCGCGGCCGCAACGCGCCGCAGGCCGACGCGTCTGCCCGGCTGCTGGCGTACTATTCCGCCATGCACCTGCCGCAGGTCAAGGGCCTCGCCGCCATGGTGCAGGGCGGCTCGCAGGCCATAGCCGACGTCACCGAGGAACTGCTGGCGGTTCGCTGATCGTGTTGCGCGGTGCATGAAACCGGGCTGCGGGCTTGATTGTGCCGCCGGTTTTCCGCAACACTCGATGCAACAATAAATTTGAGTTTCCCCGGGGAAGGCTATCACATTCATGAGTACGCTGCTGCTGCACCACGACGTCTTCACCGAGCATGAACCGCCCCAGGGCCATCCTGAACGCGCCGACCGGATGCGGGCGGTGGAGCGCATTCTGTCACATCCGCATTTTGAGGATCTGCGCCGCGAGGAAGCGGCACAGGGCGCGCGCGAGCATGTGTTGCTGGTGCACCCGGAGGATTATGTCCATGCCATCGAGCAATCCAGCCCGACTGAGGGCGAAATCGCACTGGATGCCGATACCTGGATGAACCCGTCAACGCTTGAAGCGGTGTATCGTGCAGTCGGTGCCGGCACACGCGCCGTGGATGCGGTGATGAACCTGGAAGTCAACAATGCGTTTTGCGCGGTTCGACCACCCGGCCATCATGCCGAAACCGCCCGCGCCATGGGCTTTTGCCTGTTCAGCTCCATCGCCATCGCAGCCCAGTATGCCCGCGAGGCGTATGGTCTCGACCGTGTAGCAGTGGTGGATTTTGACGTGCATCACGGCAATGGCACCCAGGACGTATTCTGGTCGGAAGAAGACCTGTTCTACGGCTCCACCCATCAAATGCCGCTGTTTCCGGGCACCGGTGCGGTGTCGGAGACAGGCGAAGGCAACATTTTCAATGCGCCGTTGAGCGCCGGCGATGGCGGTGACCTGTTTCGCGAAGCCATGCTGTCGCGGATTTTCCCGGCCCTTGATGCGTTCCAGCCTGAACTGGTGCTGATTTCGGCCGGTTTCGATGCCCATGAGCGCGATCCGCTCGGCTCCCTGCAATTGAAAGAAGAAGATTTTGCCTGGGTGACATTGCGGCTGATGGACCTGGCGGCAAAGCACTGTGACGGACGCATTGTCTCGATGCTGGAAGGCGGCTATGACCTGGCCGGGCTGTCAAGCTCGGTGGGCGTGCATGTCAAGGCGCTGATGCATGGGACCGGCGAGGCAGCGCAACCGGTTGATGAGGATGAATACTGATGACTGACAAAGCACCTGCCATTGCAGACATGACGTTTGAGGCCGCCCTGGCCGAACTCGAGGCCATCGTGGAGAAACTGGAAGCCGGCAAGGTCTCCCTGGAAGACTCCATCGCCATTTATGAGCGTGGTGAAAAGCTTAAAATGCATTGCGACAAGCAGTTGAAGGCAGCAGAGGCACGGATCGAGAAAATCACCCTGAAAAGCGACGGCTCGGCCGGCGGCACCGAACCGCTGGATGTGGATTAACAATCGTGCCGGGGCTTGACGTCATAGGGCTGAGCGTCAATTATTTCAACCACAAGTAGCGGAGGCAACACCATGACGGACCAGCACGACAAATCCGGCTCGCCGGAACCCAAAGAAGAGCCATCTGACATTCGCGTCAAGCAGGACATCGAAGCGCTCGGCAATGCCGGCTCGGTTTTGCCTCTGTACAGTTTCAAGTACCTGGATGATGAAACAGAATACGTTGGCGTCATGGCGCAGGATGTGCTCGACGTTCGCCCCGACGCTGTTGTTACAGGCGACGACGGGTTCTACCGGGTGAACTATGCCAAACTGGGGCTGCGCATGGTCACCAGGGCGGAATGGGATCGTTCCCAAAGCGCGGTATTCTTGTCCTCAGACAGGTCCCCCGAACCGCCTGAGGACGATTCAGATATGCGCCTCAAGCAGGACATACGACCACTTGGTTACGTGTCTCCCGAGCCGCCTGATGATAGTAGTCCTATATCTGACATTCGTCTGAAGCGCAGTATCTCACGGCTCGGCCACGTCGGCAT
>JBCCVY010000078.1:0-11558 GCA_039194725.1 Pseudomonadota bacterium | reverse complement strand
GGCCCAGCAGCACATTGTGCCAGTTCACGGCAGCATCGATGATTACATCGTCCAAACGCGGGTCCCGGCCCGACAGATCGATCCGCTCCAGGCGCGCCAATTGCGCACCGCCAAAGCCGATGGCCTCGCCTTTGCCGTCAACCAGCCCGACGCCCAGCGCCTGGGCCATGCCGGCACCACCATCATTGATGCCGGAATCGCCGCAGCCCAGCAGAATACGCTCAACGTCGTGATCCAGCGCCGCGGCAATCAGCTCGCCAACACCGTAGCTGGTTGTGACGGTCGGATCACGCATATCGGCAGGCACCAGGCTTAGCCCCGCGGCAGCGGCCATTTCGATAATCGCCGTCCTTGGCCCGGCACCGCCGAGAATGCCGAAATAGGACGCAACCGGACGTCCGACCGGCCCGGTGACGGTGACTTCGTGCAAGGTGCCGTCAGTGGCATCGGCAATCGCCTCGGTAAAGCCTTCGCCACCATCCACCAGTGGTGCCTTGATGATGCTGGCATCGGGCAGCCCGCGCAGAACGCCTGCCGCGATCAGGTCGGCAACCCGCCGGGCGCCAATGCTGCCCTTGAAACCGGATGGAGCAATGAGAACCGTAAGTTTCACGAGCCGGCTCCATCTGCGGGAGGCGACAGGTCCAGCCCCAGTATCGGCCACACCAGAAAACTGAACAGCAGTAGAAGGCCGGTCATGCCTGGCAGCAGCCAGGCACTGAGGCGCACTAGGTCGCGGTCATCGTAAGTGGCAACATCGAGACCGGCGAAAAGCGCAACCGGCTTGGCGCTGACATACATGGTCTGGCAAAAACCGCTGCCCATGGTCACCAGGAAAATCAGGGCCGCGGGGTTGACCCCCAACGCCGCCAGGGGGATGGCCAGCGATGGGATCAGCACCGCGACGCGGGCGGTGCGCGATGTGATGACAAGATGTGCCGCCATCGCCGCCAGAGCTGCAATCATTACCGCGGCAACCGGTGAAAGACCGCCTTTGCCGGACGCCAGGTGCATGAATTTGGAGGCGATCAGCGCTGCCGCGCCGGTGTCGGTCAGCATATGGCCCAGCATCAAGGTGACGGCCAGGAAAACCAGCAGGTTCCAGTTGATGTGACTGATGGCGTCTTTTAGCGAGATGCCCGAGAGGGGCCGCAGGGTGATCGCGACAGCACCGGCCATTGCGCCTATGGCCAGGTCGAGCTTGTGCCATTGCTGGGTGAGCCAGAAGGCGATGGTCGCTGCGCTCACCGCAAGCACGTAGACCTGTTCGCTGCGCAAGGGAGATGCATCCGGTTGCGCCATAACCAGCTCGCGCGCGCGCTCTTGCGGCGTCAGAAACACCTTCAGGATCACGACGATGGCCAGCACCAACGACAGTGCGGCAAACGGGGTACCCAAAACCGCCCAGTACAGGAAGCTGACCTGCGTGCCGGCGTACGCCATGAATTCCACTGCCACAAGATGGGCGCCGGCGCCGATCATGCTGGCACCGGCGGACAGCAACACGGCAGTCGGAAACAGCAGCGCCAGCGCACGATTGATACGACGGTCATCGATGCTCGCGGCCAGCGCCACATAGACCGGCACCAGCAATGCAGCCCGGCCGGTGGTCGACGGCACCAGGAAGGCGGTGGCCGCAATGGCAAACCCGATGGCAAAAAACAGTTCACGCACCGTGCCGGACCTGCTGGTCGTCGCCAGCACAAAGCGTTGCGTCAGACCGGCCTTGCTGAGTGCATGGCCAATCACGAACGCGGCAAACAGCAGCCAGATGAGATGATGCCCCAGGGACAGATAAAAGGTTTGTGCAGGGGCAACGCCTGTGACGACCAGGGACAGCCCGGCAACCAGTGCCACAGGCGTTGCGGGAAGCCGCAAAACTGACCAGCACATAATGGCCATCAGGAAAACACACAGGACAATGCGTATGTCCCGACTTGCATCTTGCAGCCCAAACCAGATGGCAGCGCCGCCCGATGCGGCAACAATCAGGGCAATGGGCCAGCGCAGGCCCAAGGGGAAAGTGCAACCGGCGCCATCACCATGGAGCGGCGCCGGTTGAGTGTTGCGGGGCATCTGATCACGCCGCCTGGACCGTGCGCTGCTCACGGCTGCGCAGCATGTGCGCCACTGCCGGCACAAGTTTTTCCGGATCCATCAGATCGTCGCGGGACAACAGGCTTGTGCCGGTAACGGCTTCGGCCTCACGCACCGCCAGCGGTGACCGGGTCACCATGCCGGAGACGGCAAATGGGGCCAGACCATGCCGCCGCATGATGGAAACACCACCCACGGCGCCCAATGCGTCAGGTGCGGCAAACAGGCTGGTGTCAAAACGCTCCTTGATGCGGCTGCGCTTCAGGATTTCGGCAGTTTCGGCCTGGAAAACACCGTCGGCAATTTCGACAACGACAATATCGGCCCCGCGTGCCGCAGCACCACCGACAAGTGCCTCAAATCCGGCCTCGATGCGCTCCAGCGGCTCCTTGTAGGTGGATGCCATTCCGGCATCGGTAAAGTCGGAGACCGGCACGCCGGCGTCGAGAAAGGCATTGAAGTCGCCAAATGCGCCGGTGCCGGTGGCCTTGACACCTTCTACCGCATATCCGGCCCGGCTCAGGCCATGGGCCAGACTGACGGCAGCGGTTGTCTTGCCCGCGTTCATCGACGCACCGAGCACGCCGATCACGGTGACATGGTCAGGGATGGTGGACGCCGGTATGGCGTACGAGGCGATATTGATCACTTCGCCACGCTTGTCGGTCAGCATGCCCAGAGGGCGCAGCCTGGTTGGCGGTGCCATCTTGTCGTGGGCTGCCTCCATGCGCCCGACAATGCCGCCGCCCGCCAGCATGTCACAGCCGTCATAGTCGATCTCGGCGAAGCCCTCGAACTGGTCGGGCGCATAACGGTTGCCGCATACGACGACCATCAGGTCGCCCTTGTAGCTCACCGAATAGCGACCTTCCGCAAGTTGCAGCTTCTTGTGCTGACCGATGGTCTGCACTTCCACAAGCACGAGATCGCCGGCCCGGGCATTGTATAGATCGCCCCCATATCCTGCCGCATCGCAGCGCTTCACCCGGCGCGCAGCGAATGCCCATTTTGCACTGGCTGGCACGACCTTCTGATTGAAGATGATCTGTTTCATGTCGGTTCCTCTGCTTTCGTGTTTGCGGCTGTTCGAGGCTGCCTGGGCAGGCCTGACAACGCGTGTTTCGATGCCGTCACGAACAGAGGATGCACGCCGGATTTTGGAGGTGCAATCGACTTAACACGTTGTTATTTATGCCTTAATAAGCGGTTCAACTTACTGTTATACAGGCTTCACAACCGGTTCATTTCGCGTTCATTGCGAGGAACAATTGTCGCCGCAATTGACAGTTGCTGATCTGCACATGCGGGCTATTGGCGAGGGTTTTTCAGTTTCAGCACCTGGTCGTGTCCCTTCATAACGCCAGTTGCACTCCATCCGAGTTTTTTGTAGAACCCCGTGGCCCGGATGTCGGGGTCAGGGTTGGCCAACAGCCAGACCTCGGAATAACCCAACGAGAACAACCAATTTTGCGTGTGCGCCAACACGGTCTTGCCAATACCTCTGCCCTCGTATCCGGGTGCGACTGCAACGACGGCGATCTCGCCGTTCAATCCGTTGCCCATAGAAAACCCGACCAGCCTGCCGCCGTCTTCACAAACCCAGCCGTTGGCGTTCGACCTTAGATCATCCTCCATCGACTGCGGTGTCACACCGTAATCATGCTCCAACTCGTCCAGGGTAACTGCGTTTTCCTTGGTTGACAGCCTGACCGCCAAAGCGGCGGAAACATCTTCCGGCTGCATCCGGCGATAGGTCAGTGGCATGCCATGCCCAGTCCGGACTGCGTCGCGACAGCTCGACAGTTGCAGAACATCAGACCGCACCGAAGCGGTAGCCGCGGCCGCGGATCGTGTTGATCAGCCTGGTCTGAGCGCCGTCGTCGATCTTGGCGCGCAACCTTCTGATGTAGACGTCGACCACATTGGTGAGCGGGTCCTGCGACACGCCCCACACGTTCTGCAGTATCCTGGCGCGGCTCAGAACCTTGCCGGTTTCCACCATCATGAACTCCAGAAGCGCATACTCCAGAGAGGTCAGCTCGACGGTCTTGCCGGCCCGCTTGACGACCAGCGCATCGCGGTCAAATGTCAGGTCGTCGGCCTGCATGACGCCCTTGGCCTGTTTCAGCTCGCCTGCATCGGCGCGGCGGTCGAGGCTTTCAAGCCTGGCCAGCAGTTCGTCGAAGGCGAACGGCTTGGTCATGTAATCATCGGCCCCGAGCCTCAGGCCGCGGACGACGTCGTCGGTACTGTCCAGCGCGGTGAGCATCAGGATCGGCGTGCGGTTGTTGTCCAGGCGCAGCGACCGGCACACTTCACGCCCGTCAAGCGCCGGCAGCATGACGTCGAGGATGATCGCATCCCAGCTCCCGTTGCTGGCCGCTTCGAAACCGGACTTGCCGTCGGTCTGTATATCAACTGTATGACCCTCAGCCTTCAGTCCCCGGCCGAGAAACTCCACGATCCGGACATCGTCCTCGATAAGCAGTAACCTCAATTCACGGTCTCCATCTCAGCACGGGGTTCAGTCTCTGGCTCATCGGGGTGATCTTCGACAACGGGGAAGGCAATCCGAACCGCCGTGCCGTCTTTGAATCCGGAATCGATCCAGATGCGTCCGCCGTGGGCATTGGCAATCGAGCGCGCAATGGGCAGACCCAGGCCGGTATTGCGGCGCTGGTCGGCACCTGCTTCCACGGCACCGCGGTAAAACCGCTCGAATGCATGGCTGGCATCTTCGTCCGATATGCCCGGTCCGTCGTCTTCAACGCTCAGCCGCCACTCATCGTCCTGACGCTCAAGCACGACCCTGATGCTGACCGCTTCCGGAGAATGCTCGATAGCATTGCACATCAAGATCAGCATCAACTGGCACAGTCGCTGAGCGTCGCCGGCCACCATTGCCGCCTCCTCGCCAAGCTCCATGGAAAGCCGGCAGCGGTCCTGCTCGAATTTCGAATGCAGCTGTTCAGCAGCTGCGATCACCGGTGCGCGCAGGTCGATTTCGTTGTGGCGCATGTCGACAACACCAGCCTGCTCGCGCGCAATCAGGAAGATGTCATTGACGAAGCGGGTCAACTGGTCGGAAATGGCGATGATCCGGCTCAGTGCCGAATGATAGGTCTCGCGCTGCTTCTGGCGCGCCCTCAGCGCCACTTCCGCTTCACCGCGAACTGCCGTTATGGGTGTGCGCAGCTCGTGACCGATGTCGGCAAAGAACTGCCGCCTGGTTTCGTCCCGGCGCCTGAGCTCGTCATTGGCGACCTGCAACTCGTCGGTTCGCTCCATGACCCGCTGTTCAAGCTGGTCCCTGGCCTCCTCCAGAGCCGTGCGCTGGGTCTTCAGCTGGCCGGCCATGGCGTTGAACCGGCCTGACAGCTTGGCGAACTCGTCGCGTCCGGTGATCGGTATGGTGTGGTCCAGCTTGCCGGATGCAAACCGCTCTGCGCCGTCCTCCAGATTGCGCAGGCCGCTGGACATCCTCAACGCCAGCGCATACATGGCCCAGCCTGCCACAAGGGCTCCGGTCAGCGATGCCAGCAATGCGGCCCAGTAGGCCACGGTGTTGTAATACTCGATTTCGCGCAACGCATCGTCCAGTTCCGTGCGCTCGTCCTCGACGGCATCATTGATGTACCCGGTCACCGTACCGTCCAGCCGCACCTTGAGGCTCTTGTCGAGAAACTCCCGGGCCTCGGCGACCCGGCCATTCTTGATCAGCAACTCGGTCTGGCGCACATCGGCGAAGGCATTCTCGAGCTCCTTGGCAAGGTCCATGGCGCGCTGCCGGTCTTCATCAACCTCGCCGGCGCGCAGTCCCACCTCATCCTCGACAATGGTGGTTTCGGTGATATCGGCGACGATCTTGGTGATCCGGGCCTGCGCTTCGCCCAGATCGAAGGTCAGGCTCGAGCCTTCGTTGAGCAGATCGCGACGCACGCGCTTGAACGTGCCCAGCACCTCGCTGGACAGGCTCAGATATCCTGTCAGCTCTTCATAGGCCAGACTGGTGCGTTTCTGATTGTAGGTGGCGCTGTAGGTGTTCCAAAGCAGCAGGATCGAACATGCGACGACCACTGCCGCAAGAGTACTGACGCTCATCACGAGTTTCGTTCTGATCTGCATGTGGGTGACAATAGGCATTCTGGTGGGCCCAGAACAGATGCGTCACATTAACGCCAGATTAATTTGGGCTTGCAGAACAGGCTCGGCTCACACCTCAACGCAGCATGAATATGTGTTGTTGCGGGGCCGTAAAGCGGGATTGACCGGCTGAACGAAGTTGCCACAACGCATTGAAAACGATATCTAATTGGACAAACTGCAAGATTAGGGGTCATGGACAATGAGATCGTTTTTCGCAACAACAGCAATGCTTCTGGTCACGGCTCAGGCTGCGCATGCAAACCCATGCCAGGAGAGGTTCGCCCAGCTGCTGATTCACGGTAACGGTGACCGGCCGTCCATCATTCGCATCACAACCGAGCCGAAGGGCGGCCAGGTTTCGAAGAACGACTTCTTTTTCAAAGCCACCGGCCACTGGATGACGGTGATGACCGAACCGGCCAACCAACCTGTCACCCTGGCCTACAGCAACAAGATGTATACCTCTTCGGACGACGGGAAGTCCTGGAAGAAGGTTCGGGACATGGACAGTGAAAAAAACCGGCTCGACAACATCAGGAACCAGGAAGCCAACGCGAAGACCATTAAGAATGCCGTGTGTGGCGAAGAGCTGCTCGACGGGGTCGTGCATGACACCGTCGAAGCCGATTTTGACACCGTCCAGCAGTACAAATCATCGAACAGATACAAGTACTGGGTGAACCGCGACACCGGGCGGATCGCCAAGTCGACATATGACAGCAAGAGCAGCGGGTACGAGAGCTTCACGACCCAGATCATCGAAGACGCGCCGGACCTGACACTGCCGACGCCAGAGTAGGCATCCCGGTTTTGCAAAAATGGTTGTATGTGGGCGGCGAAACGGGAAACAATTGACCCTGGGCATCCGCAGCGAAAGCACGTCATCATGATCCGGGTCAAGGGTTGCAATCGAAAGCTGACCGGCCGGCCGCGCGGCCTTGCAGTCGTGGCCGCAACTTTGCTTGTGTCATCGCTAATGTCCGTTCCCGGCAACGCAGATGCGCCATTCGAGTTCCAGCACCCTGTCGCCAACCAGGTCTACGACACCCTGCCGATCCCGTTGCGGATCAACCGCAAAACGGACACGGGGGTGCCTGAAACCGAAGCCGTCAATGTGCTGTTTGAGATCCGACATTTGCCACATCCGTACGGGTTTGTGAGTGAGATGTGGAATGCGATCCTGCCCGGCAAGACCAGCCATGAAACGCAGCTTCCCTATTTCTGGACGTTGGCGCCCGGCACCTATTCGATCCGCGCCCGCGCCGACGGTTTCAAGGACCATCCGGTCGAGGTCAGTTTTACAACCACGTTCAATCTGGAACGCCCGCTGTACCGCATGATCGGACCTGACAGCCGGGTTTACCAGGGCGCGAAGGTGCCGCTGGTTGTTGACTGGGACCCGTTCTGGGCGACCGTGCCACACCGGCCGTACGGGACGCTTTATGCCGAAGTCGAACGCCGGGACGAAGACGAGCAGGCCTGGCGGCCGGACTGGAAATCAGGCAATCTGGCCGGGTTTGAACTGCCGGTCGTTCTGCCGAAGCAGCTGTCGATCGAGCTGGACGCACCCGGCAGGCCGACAGCCAGGCGCATCCGGGTGCGCGCATCGTTCAGCCGCAAGGCCTACACACTGCCGAGCGAGTGGCGCTATTTCTGCCACGCGCCGGAGGGCAAGGTGACGGTAAACTCTCCGCCATCGGCTAAAGACAACAATCCCTGTCTCGGGGTCAGTGTGAGTGCCGGATCGGCTGCAGACCCTTAAGGGCGAGGCACGACCGATGCCCGGGCCCTCTGCCGGTGCCGGCGGCAGGCAGGTCAGATGATCTGTCTGAAAAGATTGGCGATCCCGGCAGGATTCGAACCTGCGACCATCAGCTTAGAAGGCTGGTGCTCTATCCAGCTGAGCTACGGGACCGTTGTTCAGCGGTTGCGGCATTCTGTTTGCCGCAAGTGCGCGCATTTGCCAAGTGTTAGATGACTGCCTGTTCAGTGGGTCCAGTTGTCGGTCCGGCCCCAGCGGAAATTGTCGGCATAGGACTTGGACTTGGCTGACGGCTTTTTCGGCTCGATGACCTGGTAGGCATGGCCCTTGCGCTTGGCGTAGTTTTCAGCGGCTTCCCGGGTGTCGAAGGTCAGCTTCAGTTGCTGCTTCATGTCGCCAGACGATGTCCAGCCCATCAGCGGGTCGGTCTCACGCCGGGCTTCTGCTTCGAATTCCAGCACCCACTTTTTGGTCTTGGCCTTGCCGGACTGCATGGCATTGCGGGTGGGCTGGTAAATTCGTGCAGGCATGTGTGTCGCCTCAAGTGTTGCCGGTTGGCTCCAAACTCGTTTCAGGGCCGGCCGGTGGTCGGAGCGGAGAGATTCGAACTCCCGACCCTCTGGTCCCAAACCAGATGCGCTACCAGGCTGCGCTACGCTCCGTTACCGTCACTGCCCTGGAAAGATGCTGAATGCTCTAGCCTTTTCAGCATAGCCCTGCAAGTCCGAAAATTGCGCCGAACGACAATAGCGCCCCGTGGCGCGGTCGGGAACGGGCACCTGATCCCCGAAAGTGCAAAAACCTGACCATTGCAACCTTCAACTAGTAGCCACGCCCGCATATTAAACCGTATACAGATTATATCGAACTCTGGTTGTTGCCGCATAAAGAGTTTGATTGGAGCCAGTGTGCCGGATCGCCGTCCTTGCGCTGGCTCTTTTTAATTGCGCCAGACCAAAACAGAACAGCGGCAAGTGTGGGATTGCGATGCAGGTTTGGCGAAGACAACAAAACACGAAACCGGCCTGAACACCGCACAGCCCAATCAGATGGAAAACCTGCGCCGGATCGCCTGCGGTCGGGCATAGCAAAACAGCTCAGACCCCAGCACGATAAGCTGATAGGTCAACCCGACCGGAATGGCGACGATCGCATAGCCGACCCCCACCCTGACCTTCGGATATCGCTTGACGGTGTTGATGAGCACCTTTGCGCAACCGACCGCGAAACGCCGCACGGTTCCAACCGGCTTCGCCAGCCAACCGCCGGCGTGCCGCCTGGTGCTCCAGTACTGGTTGTCATACCCCTTGGCGATGGCACGCACGATATAGTGGTCCAGACCGTTGGGAGCCGGATGACTGACCCAGGCACGGCCCGAGACGTGGGTCTGATAGCCTTTTTGGCTCAGGTTGCTGGCAAGTTGCCCGCATTGTCCTCGGTAGCAGTCCTCGCTCGGGAACGGATTAGCCAGGAAAAACTCTCTTCTGAAGGCAATGTTGTTGGCGTAGAACCCGCCTTGGGTGAAGAGATCAGGCTTGTCTTCCTTGGCGGGAAAATTCCACGTCAAGGCAAAGCATTTGCCCAAGAAACCATCGGTAGCCATGTAAGTGTTTCCGGCGACGAACTGAATATCGGGATCATCGAAAACATCGAGCAGCGCCGGCAGCCAGTTGTCATCGGGAATCACATCGCTATCCAGAAACAGCACGATGTCGGAAGCGGCCTTCTGCGCACCGAAGTTCTTCAGGTCATAGTAGTGGAGGCCAACGGCGGATTGCTTTCGAATCTTGCCCGGCCACTTGCTTCCATCGATGTGGTCTGCGATGACACCGTCCACAAACTCGGGCGACACGTCGTCGGAGTTGAAAACGATGAGAAGCTCAAAATCGGTCTTGTTGGCGGCTGCGTAGTCGATGACCTGCCGGTTCAGCCTGTTGAGCATTTCGATGGGACGCGCCATCTCGGCAAGCAGTGCGTTCTCCCATTCCAGGACCAACGTTACGGATGGCGGCATTTGTGCAACCTCTCATCTGAAAGCCCCAATGCCCCGGTTTTCACGGCAAGCTATCACCGACAGCAGGTCGCAGCAACCTGGCCCGGCGTCACACTCAGGTGAACCGGCAAGGCAACCACGTGGCAGATCAGAAGGTTCTAAGGACGAAAGAACCGATGCTTCAGCCGGCTGCCCGGCCTGATGCCGAGCTTTGCCGCAGTGCCGGCGACAAGCTCCATCACCGCTGATACTTCGCGTCCGGCGCTGAGCACATCCAGCGACTGCGGTACGGTGTCGGCTTCAATATGAACAACGGTGCCGTCGGCGGTGACAAACAGCATGTCCAGGGAGAGATAGGTGTTGCGCATCCACATGGAAACGACCCGCGGGGTCGGCCAGTGAAACAGCATGGCCTCGCGCTCACCCATGGAACGGCGGAACATCAGCCCGCGCGAACGGGTCTCGTCATTGGTGGCCATTTCGGTGGCAAACGCGATGTCACCCTTTTCGGTGGTAACTGTGACCTGTTCAACCGGCAGGCGGATCACGTCTTCCGAAGTTTGCGCCTGCGCGCCCCCGGCCGTGATCAAAAATATCGCCAACAGAACTGACGCCAGGGCCTGAACAGCTTGCGCTGCAGGCCGTCGTATCGCACGGCAGTTCAATTGGTGCCAGGCAACCGGTCGTCATCCAGGGTGAGACGAACTTCGGCGGCCATCTTTCCCTTGGCGCCGTCACCGAAACGGACATAGATCCATTGATCCGGCTCAATCTCAGCAATCGCGGTTTTGCGCAGGACCTCCATGTGAATGAAGATGTCGGGATGGCCCTCGCCTTCACTGGCAAACCCGAAACCGCGGGTGCGGTTGAACCACTTGACCTTCACACGTGTCCAGTCACTGCCGGCTTCCACATGCTGATGGGTGCGCGGTACGCGCTCTACCGGATGGATGGCTGTGGTCGTGTCCACGTCCAGCACACGCAGGCACTGGATTCCCTTCTGGCGCTGCACGGCCTCACACACCACCCGGGTGCCTTCCAGCGGCGCCTCAAATCCATCGCGCTTGAGACAACTCAAGTGCAGCAGGACATCCGGGATGCCGCTGTCAGGTATGATGAAACCATAGCCGCGCGCCACGTCAAACCACTTGACGAAGCCTGCAACCTCGAAAATTTCGACATTGGATTCAAGCTCTGATAGTGACGACTGGCGCACTTTTCCTGTTTGCGCCGATGTCTTGTTTGTTACCTCAGCCCCATCGTCCACTGGCCCGCCATCACCAGCCATAATACCTGCTCCTAACCTTTACTCAGTCCGCCGCCTACTGTTGCCCTCACCCAAATGATGGGCAAACACCGGCGATTTGTACAGCCATCACGCCGGGACTTTTTCGGATATACACAAAGTTGATCGTCATTCGTGCAGGCGCTGCAATCAGCGGTTGCCGAGACGCGCGGGTAACCGTTTGAAAATCCGGCTTTTTTGTGGAATTTTTGTGATCGGGAAGTTTTCGCGGTTAAATTTTTTTAATTGGCAAACCTGTGTGCAACCCTCTTCCG
>JBCCVY010000077.1:0-11576 GCA_039194725.1 Pseudomonadota bacterium | reverse complement strand
CACGCCGCAACAGCACACAGAAGTTGTCGAACCAAGTAATGACGCCCTGCAGCTTCACACCGTTTACGAGAAACACCGTAACGGACACCTTGTTGCGCCGCACCGTGTTCAGAAATGTGTCCTGGAGATTCTGTTGTTTCTCTTGCGCCATTTTGGTCTCTCTTTTTTATTCTTTGTGCGCTTCAGCGTTCCCGACGGATTTACATTGACCAACTGCGGAACCTGCCAGCCGACGTCTCCACTATAAAGACTGCACCCGGTGCGCACCAGCGTCAACTACCCGCAGGTTGCCGGCCGGACAGCGGACCTGTCGCCGCCATCGACAGAACAATTGCAACCTGTTGATAACATGTCGAGTTTTGCTGGCAGCCATATCTCACAAAGGCAGCGCACCAGAGCCTAGAAGTACTCGATGCTGACGCGGAACAGGTGCTGGATTTCCTCAATCTTGTCGCGCAGGGCAAACATGACCACTCTGTCTTTCGGCCTGATTTCGGTATCGCCGGTGGGAATGATCACCTGGTCATCGCGCACCACCGCACCGATCCTGATGCCTTCCGGCAAGTCTGCCTCGCGCAACGGTTTGCCGATCATCGGCGAGGTTTCAAGCGCTTCGGCTTCAACCACTTCCCCATCGCCACCTTCGACGCCGTGCACGCCCCGGATGCGCCCGCGCCTGACATGCTGAAGTATGCTGGAGACCGTCACCGACCGCGGATCGATGTAAGCGTCGATGCCGAGAGGCGAGATCAGCGGTCGGGCATCCAGATTCGACACAAGACAGGCAGTCGAACCGGCGCCATGCTGCTTGGCCAGCATCGCTGACAGCACGTTCACCTTGTCGTCGTTGGTCAGGGCTATGTAGGTTTCGGTGCGCCCGATCTCAGCCTCCTGCAGCAGGCCGGCATCAAGTGCGCTTCCGCTCAAGACCACCACGTTGGTCAAACGGTTGGCAACGTCCTCGGCCCGTTTGATGTCTGCTTCGATGATCGTCACCTTGATGGTGGAGTCGCGTTCTTCAAGTTTGCGCGCAACATACATCCCGATGGTGCCGCCGCCACCGATCAGGACCCGGTTTGCCGGGCGTTCCTCATGGCCGAACAGGGCCAGAGTGCGGGCTGCCTGTGTCTGATCGGTGACCACATAGACCCGATCACCCGGCAACATCTGGTCGTCCGACTTCGGCACGAAAAGCGTTTGCTCGCGCACGATGCCGCAGACGACCGCCTTCAGATCGGGAAACAGCCCGGTCAACTGGGACAGCGATGTGTTGACCACCGGACAGTCGTCTTCAAGCTTTATACCGAGGGTCAGCACCTTCTCGTCGGCAAAATAGATCGCCTCAAACGCGCCGGGCAACGCCAGTCTGCGCAGCACCATTTCTCCAACCGCAACTTCCGGCGAAATCACAACATCGATCGCGGTGTTGTCCCGGGTAAACAGGCTGGAGTACTGCGGCAGCAGATAGGACTGGTCCCTGACCCGTGCGACACGGGTGGGAATGTTGAAAAGCGCCTTGGCCACCTCGCAAGCCATCATGTTGACCTCATCCACGAAGGTCACCGCGATGATCATGTCGGCTTCATCGGCGCCGGCCTCGTTGAGCACATCGGGATGCGCCCCGTGCCCGACAATGCCCCGCACGTCGGTGCTGCCAGAAATTGCCTCCACAAGCTGGGCTGAAATATCGATAACCGTCACGTCATGGTTCTCGATGGCAAGACGTTCGGCGATGCCTCTGCCGACCTGTCCGGCACCACAAATGATGATCTTCATTCAGATTCCCGAATCGCTCTTCTGCAGGAAAAACAAACCGAATTCACGGGACATTGGGCCAACAGGCCTGCAAAGACAAGGCGGCTATTGAAAGACGGTTAGTGAAACCAGTGGCTTGCCCGGCTGTCTTCAGGCCCCGACCGCAGATTGCGCCGCCTCGGCATCTTCACGTTCTGTCACGGTAATGTCGAGCGCCCTCATTTTCCGATGTAGTGCTGACCGCTCCATACCGACAAACGTCGCGGTTTTCGAGATATTGCCCCCGAAGCGGCTCAGTTGCGCCCTGATGTATTCGGTTTCAAACGTGTCACGAGCCTCTTTCAGCGGCAGAGACATCAGGTTTTCAATCCCGTTCGCACTGCCGTTGCCACCAGCCGCTCCGGTCAGGTCGGACGGCAATAGATCTGCCGAGATCGGCTGATCAGCTTCGCCGCCGGACATGATCAGCAACCGCTCGACGGAATTTTTCAACTGCCGGACATTGCCGTTCCAGTCCATAGTCTGGATTACGGCCAGCGCGTCGTCCGCGAAAGTCCGCAATGGCTTGCCTGACTGGGTTGAGTACAACGAGCAGAAATGCTGGACCAGTTCCGGAATGTCCTCTCGATGTTCATGCAGCGACGGCAGATGGATCGGAACCACTGCGAGCCTGTGCAGAAGGTCCTCCCGAAACGCTTCAGCCTGGACCAGCGCGTTCAGGTCCTTGGAGCTCGAACTCACAATTCGAACGTCGACCTTTACCTGTTTTGCACCCCCTACCCGGTTGAAGGTCTGATCAACCAGAACCCGCAGCACCTTGCCCTGGGTCTCCATCGGCATGTCGGCGACCTCATCCAGGTACAATGTGCCACCATGCGCAGCTTCAAGCCTGCCCACCCTTGTCGGGTTGCCGTTCTCGTCCTCGACGCCAAACAACTCCTCTTCCATGCGTTCGGGAAGCATCGTAGCAGCAGGCAATACCACAAACGGCGCCTCGGCCCGGGTCGACCAGCTGTGAATGCTGCGGGCTGCCAGTTCTTTACCTGAGCCCATCGGGCCAAGCAGCATGATGCGGCCGTTGCTTGGTGCAGCGCGCTTAAGTTCAAGCGTCAGATCACGGACAACGTTGGACGATCCTATGATGTCGGAGCTTTCCCCGCTCTGATTGCGCAGTTGCTCATTCTCGCGTTTCAGGCGGGAGTTCTCCAGGGCCCTGCCCACCACGTGTATCAGGCGGTCGGCCTTGAACGGTTTCTCGATGTATTCGTAGGCACCCCGCTTGATGGCGGAAACGGCAGTCTCAATGTTGCCGTGACCGGATATGATCACCACGGGCAGGTCGGTGTGGACCTTCTTGATCTCGATCAGCAGGTCGAGCCCGTCCAGGCGTGACCCCTGCAACCAGATGTCAAGTATGACCATTGCCGGACGCCGTTCCGCAATGGCGGCAAGGGCAGCGTCGCTGTTCCCGGCCAGGCGTGCTTCATAGCCTTCGTCTTCAAGGATACCGCCAATCAATTCACGTATGTCTTCTTCGTCATCGATTATCAGTAGATCAACCGCCATTTTCAGGCCCTTTCCGCAAGGTGATCGCTGGTTTTCCCATCCGCACTGTCATTTGCCGGTTCGCTCGTGCTCCTGTCGTCATCCGGCGTCGTCTTGAACTCAAGGCTCACGCAGGCACCGCGTCCGTCATGAAAATCCTCCGGTGCGTCGCTCAGGGTCAGCCTGCCGCCATGCTCCTCCATGATCCGTGTCACAATTGCCAGTCCAAGGCCCGTGCCCTTTTCACGGGTGGTCATGTAAGGTTCGGTCAGCCGCGAGCGGTTTTCATCCGGCAGCCCGATCCCGTTGTCGGCAACTGAGACAGTAACGCTGCCTGTGGCTTGTTTTATGGAAACCCGGATTTCCCCGGGCATGGCAGGCTCGGACAGCAGACGGGTCTCAATGGCTTCCCTGGCATTCTTGACCAGGTTGGTCATGGCCTGATTGATCAGCCGCCGGTCCAGCGGCAATACGACCGGGTCTTCCGGGAAACTGGTCTCAAACCGTATCGTTTCATCGCTGGCCTTTTGCAGAACCAGCGCTTCCTGCACCAGGGCGGTCAGGTTGTTTGGTTCCAGCTGGGCACTTGGCATTCGGGCGAACGAGGAAAACTCGTCCACCATGCGGCCAATGTCGCCGACCTGGCGGACAATGGTGTCGGTACATTGGTCGAATACCTTCCGGTCGCCACTGATCTGATCGCCGTACTTTCTCCGCAACCGCTCGGCCGACAATTGTATCGGGGTCAGCGGATTCTTGATTTCGTGGGCGATGCGCCGGGCAATGTCGGCCCAGGCAGAATTCCTCTGCGCCGACACCAGCTCGGTGGTGTCGTCGAAAGTCACCACATATCCGTCGGTACCTTCATCGCCGCGTTCGGTTGTCACGCCGGTCATGAACGTGCGCTCCTGGTCACCGACACGTCGGGTGATGGTACCATCGGCATAGCCGTCAAACCGCCCTTTTGCCTTGGAGAAAATGGACTTGATCTCCGGCAACACGTCGAGGATCGGTTTGTCGGTCACGTCACTCATCTGCAGGTCGAGCAACTCCAGCGCCGACTTGTTGCACAACGTGACGGTACCTTGTTCATTGAGCCCCAGAACGCCTGCACTTACCCCGCCCAGAACGGCTTCGGTAAACCGCCGGCGCTCGTCCAGTTCCGCATTGGCGGTGGTCAGTTCCTGGCGCTGCGATTGCAGCCGGTCAGTCATCTGGTTGAAGGTTGCGCCCAGTGTCGCCATGTCGCCGGTGGCATTTTCAATCGACACCTTGGTGTCAAGCTCGCCGGCACTGACCTGTCTGGCCGCCGATACCAGCGACACGATGGGCTGCACCAGCCTGTTGGAAAACAGCAGGCCCAGCCAGATGGCAGACAACAGGAAGATGAATGCAATGCCTGCGTATAGCGCGGCGAAGTTCAGCTGCAGCGACCGTCGTTGCGCGATCAGGTTGTCAAACTCGGTGCGTTGCGATCTGGCCTTGCCAAGCTGCTTGATCACTTCCGGGTTCACCAGGCGATACAGGTATAGGTAGTACCCGTCTATCTTCTCGAGGCGGATGAGCGCTCGGATGACATTGCTGCCCTCGTCCGGTTGTCGCACCACCATCTCACCGGTGGTTGCCTGTGCAAGGTCTTCCGGCGGTGGCGGACGGAACTTGACCAGCTTGTTGGCCGTCGCGGACACCGCCAGCTCCTTTGTCGTCGGATTCATCACAAACAAACCTGACAGACCGCGCACCGACCCGAAAGTCGCCACCCGGCGGATCAACTTGTCCCGATTCAGCGTGAATTCGTCGGCGCGCTGGTTGATGTCATTGGCGATGAAGGCGGCATCACTGCGCGCAACTTCCAGGTTCTCCCTGATGTATGCTTCTGCGACAGCTTCCGCGGAATCAACGATGGACTGTGTCTGCCCGGACAACCAAATATCCAGCCCCCTGTTCAACGTCACGGTTGCGAACGCCGCCACCATGATCGCCGGCAACACCGCGAACAGCGACAGCAGAGCGACAATGCGGATGTGAAGTCCCGACCCCGGCACCCGTCGAAGTCTCGCCATGGTCAACTTTGTCAGTTGCCAGGCAATCAGCCCACCCATCAGTGTCAGCAACACGCCGTTGACCACAAGCAACAGTTGCGCATTGTCGGAGTTCGGTTCCAGGTGTGTCAGCCCGGTCAGATAAAGATAGGTTCCCAGCCCGAACAATACCATCAGGCTGGCCAGGCATATGCCCGCCCAGTTCACCCACTTGTTGCTCAGGAACGCCTCAGCGGCCTGATGCTGAAAGGTGTCAGGTGCCTGCGGGCTGGATATGTCCGACATCACAGTCATGGAGCGCTGGACCCGATATCAAGGTAATAACTGCACCCCCGTGCGGTGTTGCAAAATCGCAACACTAATGTGGCAAATATGTGACACTCTGTCTACATAGGCATGAATTCCGGGAAAACCGGTACAACTTGATGTGAACGCGCACCAGACTCCCGTCACTGAGAAAGAAAATCAGAAAATAAGTCAACAATACATATATTTACAAAGTTTTTCTAATTTGGATCGGTTGCGTATTCGCATGTGTTACCGCCGTGCGCCGGGTGTCTTCACAACACTGAGGCCAAGTTCCTTGATTCGGGTTCGCAGTGTGTTGCGATTGATGCCCAAGAGGTTTGCCGCCTTTATCTGGTTGCCGCCCGTGGACGCCAGCGTGGCATTGATGAGCGGCACCTCCACCTGCTGGATAACCCGGTGGTACAACCCGTCCGGCGGCAGATTGGGCTGGAAGCTGGCAAAATACTGGGCCATGTGGTTTTCCACAAACTCCGACAATGAATTATACGATGCCGGATCCTTGTCGCCGCCGGGCGAGTTCTGGATGGCAAATTCCTGCTCGATGGTAGCGGCCGAAATCTCATCACCTGCATGCACGGCACACAGCCGGCTGACGAAATTCTCCAGTTCCCGGATGTTTCCCGGCCATCTGCCACGTCGCAGCGCGTCTATGGCCCCAGCGGAAAAGGTTTTCGATGGCAGGCCCTGCATCTCGTTGCGGCGCAGGAAATGATTGATCAGGTCCGGAATGTCATCAGCCCGTTCGCGCAATGGCGGCAATCTAAGCGGCACCACGTTGAGGCGGAAAAACAGGTCTTCGCGAAACATGCCCTGGGCAATCAGCTGGTTCAGGTCCCGGTGTGTCGCAGCCACGATCCGAACATCGGTCTTGATCGGCCTGACACCGCCGACCGACGTGTATTCTCCTTCCTGAAGAACCCGCAGCAGACGGGTCTGCGCCTCCATCGGCATGTCGCCGATTTCGTCCAGAAACAAGGTGCCGCCATGGGCTTGTTCAAACCGGCCGAGATATCTGGATACCGCGCCGGTGAATGCACCTTTTTCATGACCGAACAGTTCAGACTCGATCAGTTCCCTCGGTATTGCCGCCATGTTCATGGCAATAAACGGTGCCGCCTTGCGTCTGGAGAAATCGTGCAGCGCACGCGCGACCAGCTCCTTGCCGGTGCCACTTTCCCCCTGGATCATTACGGTCAGGTCGGTCTGGGTCATGCGTGCCACAACCCGGTATATGTCCTGCATCGCCGGCGAGCGACCGACGATCGGCAACGCATCGCTTTCCTCCGCCACCTGCTTCGGCACCGGTTGATCGGTCTTTCGGGCATCCTCGAGAGCCTGACCGACCGTCGTAACCAGTGCACTCAGGTCGAACGGCTTGGGCAGATAGTCGTAGGCGCCCCGCTCGCTTGCCGTAATCGCCGTCATGATCGTGTTGCGTGCGCTCATCACGATAACCGGCAGGCGCGGACGCTTCGCCTTGATGCGGGGCAGAACGTCAAATCCGCTTTCGTCGGGCAGCACGACGTCGGTCAGAACCACGTCACCCTGGCCTTCGCTGACCCAGCGCCACAACGATGCGGCATTGCTGGCGGCGCGCACATCATAACCCGCACGTGTCAGTGCCTGGGTCACGACAGTCCGGATGGCGGCGTCATCATCGGCGACAAGAACGGTTCCAGGGGTCATCCAACATTCCCTTCCAAATCATCTTTCATTGCTTGCTTTTCCCGGAGACCGGCAGCAGAACCCTGAAAACGGTGCCGTCATCGTTCGTAGAAGCATCGACAATGCCGCCATGATCACGCACCAGCTTGGCGACCAGCGCCAGGCCCAGGCCCCGCCCACTGTCCTTGGAGGTCACAAACGGGTCGAAAAGATGCTGTGCAACATCTTCCGAAATGCCGGAGCCATTGTCGTGAACCGCAATTTCGAGCGGCAACGAGATGGAGCCGTCACTGCCGGAAACCTGCATGCGTATACCCGGCTTGTAGGACGTCGACAGGACTATCTTTCCCGATGCCTGGGCCCTGTCGATGGCTTCGCAGGCGTTTTTGACCAGGTTGAGAAACACCTGGATCAATTGATCCCGATTGCCGCTGATGTGCGGCAGCGACGGGTCATAGTCCTCGACGAACTCGATATGTGACGCAAACCCGCTGGCGGCCAGCTTGCGGACATGCTCCAGCACCGTGTGTACATTCAATGGTTCCATTGCAGGGGACCGCTCGTCGGAGAACACCTCCATCTGATCGACCAGCTCGCGTATTCGGTCTGTTTCACTGCAGATGAGCTGGGTCAGTTCGCGATCCTCGGCTGGTGCATTTGTTTCAAGCAACTGAGCAGCACCGCGAATACCCGACAGCGGGTTCTTGATCTCATGCGCCAGCATCGACGCCATGCCGGAGACCGAGCGGGCGGCCTGAAGGTTATTGAGCTGGCGGTCAAACGCCAGCGCAACCGAGCGCTGCAGTATGACCAGTATAATGCTGCCGGGATCTTCTGGTATGACCCCGGCCTGGATATCGACCGTGCGCCCACCGCCGGTGCGCGGCGTTCCAAGTTTCACACCATATTCAGACAGTGTGGTGCCGGTAGCACGCAGCCTTGAGGTGGCGGTGTATAGCGGGCTAGCAAACGGCACAATGTCGTCAAGCCCCATACGTTTGAGCATCGACTGACTGACGGAGAAAAACTCCTCCGCTGCCGCATTGGCCGCAATGATCCTGTCATCCGACGAGATGACCACGACGGGACTGGGCAGCGACTGCAGCATGACGTCGGCGGAAAATCCGTTCTGTGCACGCGCGTTCATGCTGCCGCCAGCCTTTCCGCCGCGCGGCAAAGCTGGCTGCGCAATTCGCCCAATCCGGACTTGACCTCATCGGCAGTCTCCAACTTCAGCAACCTGGCGCGCCACCGCTTCGTCTCCGCCTGATCGTACAGGGCCTTGTCCTGCCAGCGTTCAAGCGCCCAGCCAATGTGCTTGCGGGCGATCCGGACGCCGTTGCGCTCGCCATAGTGGTCGATCATGCGCTCATAGTGGTCAAAAACGATCGCGCCCTGACGCTCAATGGAGGGTTCATCGATACCGCACCCCGGATCCAGCTGATTGGCCAGCACCCCAGGCCACCACGGCCTCCCGTAAGCCCCCCTGCCGATCATCACCCCGTCGGCGCCCGATGCATCCAGCATGGCACGAACGTCATCGATGCTGGCGCCGTCGCCATTTGCGATCAAAGGTATGCTGATTGCCTCGCAAACGGCCCGGATCGCCGCCCAATCCGCCTTTCCTTTGTAGAACTGGTTCCGGGTTCGGCCGTGCACCGTAATCATCTGGACGCCGAGCTGTTCGGCTCGCGCGGCAAGCTCCGGCGCGTTCAGACAATCGAAATCCCAGCCCAGTCGCATTTTGAGCGTGACCGGCACGCTACTGGCCCTGACTGTCGCATCGATCAGGCTGCAAGCATGATCAAGATCACGCATGAGCGCAGAGCCCGACAGTTTGCCGGCCACCTCGCGCGCTGGGCACCCCATATTGATATCAATGATGTCCGCGCCGATTTTCTGCGCCAGTTCGGCGCCCCGCGCCATCCATTCAGGCTCGCGGCCGGCGAGCTGCAGAACGAAGGGAAACACCCGCCCTGCCCCGGTTGCACGGCGCACCATGTCAGGTCGGGCCTCGACCAGCGCGTTGCTCGCAACCATTTCCGACACCACAAGCCCGGCACCGTTTTCATGGGCGACAACCCTGAACGGCTCATCGGTCACACCGGACATGGGGGCCAGGAAGACGCGATTGCGGGTCTCATGCGCTCCAATAGAAATGCCCATAAATTAGACGCTCGACATTTTCGTTTAATTTTCAGGCACATTAGCATCTGGCTGCGACATTGCAATTACTATGTTTGTCGCGCGCGCAGCTTGCCCTGCAGGCAATCAGCCTGATAGAGCTTCTCCCACAATTGTGACTTCCAATCGGGACGTCGTTGCCATGACCACAGCCGTAATAATCGTTGCCGCAGGTGCCGGCCTGCGCGTCGGCGGAGAAACACCCAAACAGTACCAGCACATAGGCGGCGAAGCCGTGTTGCGTCGTACGGTGCGGGCATTTCAGCAGCATGATGAGATTGATCACATACAGGTCGTGATCGGCGACAACCATGATGATCTTTACCGAAGTGCCGTTGCCGGCATGGCGCTGCCGGAGCCCGTCCGCGGCGGTGCGACGCGGCAGGCATCTGTCTACAACGGCCTAAAGGCTGTGGCTCCGCTCAAACCCGCAAAAGTGTTGATACATGATGCCGCCCGGCCGTTTGTGGATCCGGACACCATCTCGGCGGTCGTTGCCAAACTGTCAGAGACCCCAGGCTGCATTCCGGCAGTTGCCGTAGCCGACACCCTGAAGCGGGAAAGTGACGGCATCATTGTTGAAACGGTCGACCGGGACGGACTGTGGGGAGCGCAGACCCCGCAGGCGTTTCGTTTCGAGGACATTTTCGATGCCCACACGGCAGCGGCCGCAAGCAGCCGCACAGATTTTACAGACGATGCATCCATTGCCGAATGGGCCGAACTCGATGTCGCAATTATTCCAGGACGCCCTGAGAACAACAAGATCACCACAAGTGCGGACCTGCACGAGGCAGAAACCCGGCTCAATACAGGAAGATCCAAGATGCTCGATGATGTACGGGTGGGGCACGGATACGATGTCCATGCCTTCGAAGACGGCGACCATGTCATCCTGTGCGGCCTGACCATACCGCACAGCCGGAAACTGAAGGGGCATTCTGACGCCGATGTCGGCCTGCATACGCTCACCGATGCCATCCTGGGCGCCTTGTGCGCAGGCGATATCGGCAAGCATTTCCCGCCGACCGAGGAGAAGTGGAAGGGCGCTGCGTCAGACATATTCCTCCAGCATGCGGCCCAGTTGGTCAGCGACAAAGGCGGCGTCATTTCTCACGTTGACTTGACGCTGATCTGCCAGGCGCCAAAAATCCGGCCCCATGTCGATGCCATGCGCGAAAACGTGGCACGGATTATCGGTATTGCTGCCGACCGTGTGTCGGTCAAGGCAACCACGACGGAATGGCTGGGTTTCACCGGCCGGGAAGAAGGCATAGCAGCCGCAGCCACCGCCACTGTCCGCCTGCCGGAGTGAGCACATGTTTGACCGCCAGTTGATCATCGAAGCAAAGGACACCCTCGACATGCTGCGCGAGGCAAGACTGATGCTGGTCACCGCTGAAAGCTGCACCGGTGGCCTGATTGCGGGCCTCCTGACTAGCATCGCAGGGTCTTCCGGCATGATCGACCGCGGTTTCGTCACCTACTCCAACGAGGCCAAATCCGAAATGCTCGGTGTTCCCATGGCCCTGATCGAGCAGCATGGTGCCGTATCCGAACAGGTCGCGCGTGAAATGGCTGAAGGTGCCCTGCGAAACTCTCGCGCCGACGTGTCGGTCTCCGTCACCGGCATTGCCGGGCCTGGGGGCGGCTCGGCTGAAAAACCGATTGGACTGGTTCACTTCGGCTGCGCGCGGTCCGGCCTGGACGTCCATCATGTTCGCATGACCTACGGCGACATCGGCCGCAATGAAATTCGCCATGCCGCCATCGGCACCGCGCTGGCCATGATCAGGCAATCGGTTGGCAAGGGCGGTGGCATGCTGGCCTGACCTCGAGGCCATGCTTGACCGAACGTCGCGCAACCGCAGATGCCGATGCGGTCGCCATGCCAGCTCGACAACTGGAAATTCCCCGATACAGTCCCCATATATACATTAACTGACATCTTACGGGGGTTCTTCGTTATGCGACTGATACTGAATATTCTCTGGCTGCTGTTCGGCGGCATCTGGTCCGCCATTGCCTGGTTCCTGGTAGGAATTGTGGCGGCCATCACCATTGTCGGCCTGCCAT
>JBCCVY010000076.1:0-11658 GCA_039194725.1 Pseudomonadota bacterium | reverse complement strand
TCGCGAGATGGTCAACGACACATTGGGCGAACTTCCATAATGCGCCGCGGATAGGCCCGATACTCCCCGTTTACGTGAATGCCAAAGACGACATCATCATCCTTGAGCCATTTGGCATCTTCTGCATTGCTTACTTCGGGGTTGTCCGCTGCAGGGATGCAATTGCACACTTCATCGGTCTTGTCGTACTCGCGGTCATCGATCGGCACGCCTCCCCAGGAAACCAGCCTCCAGTCGATATCGCCGTCAACAAAGATCTTTTCCCAACCGGGTATGATGTTGGTGAAGATGGCCCGCTTCACCCTCAGGTAATCAGGGGGTGCCGGAATGTCCCAGGCAATCAGGTGGTCGGTGACGACCCCCCAATGGTCATTTTCCGGCGATGTCTTTTGCAGCAGCTTGAAGGCGGCATCGGCGAGCACTCCGTTCAACCGCTGCCCGCTGGTAAAGCGCATCAGATCGCTGATAATCCAGGCAATCCGGGCATCTTTTGACTCTGCAATTTCGCCGAGAGCTATTTCCTGGTCACGACCCCAGGTTGACTGTGTTGCACTATCGACAAACGCCACCTGCACGGCGGACTGCATCTGTTCGGACAACGGGCCTTCCGGGACGGTCGGCGGGTTGCCGAATTTCTCGATCACATGGTTCGGCAGCGGCCGGGCTTCCTGCGCCTGCAGAGCATCGGACCAGAACACGGACATCACGACCAGTGACGCGAACAGATAGAAGCGGAGTTGAGAGCCTATTGCCAATGCCATTGAACTGGCCTTTCGCGCGTGTGTTTCATCCCAAGGTGCACAAGCGGCCAAGGAGATCGCCTGCGCTGCCAGCAGTGCACAGTTCAGATGTGTTGGTCTCAGAAGAGAAACAGCGTGCACCGGGTTGCAATACCTGTAGCGCCAAACGGCCGTGCCGCCAGTCACGATTGCATCAGCATTTTGTGAGCGGCGATCAGCCGAACCCACAGCCCTCAGCAACAAATGCTGCATGAAGTGCCAATGGCGACTTACCTGTCGATACCGATTTCGCTATGGTACCGTTAAGCACCTCTCAACATTCCAAAGCATGGTCGGTGATGCTAAGCGATGCCAAAACTCCTGCAGAATACTTGGATCAGCTCGAAGACGATTGGCGTCGTAGCAAACTTCTGAGCATCCGAGAAATCATTAAGAGAAAGGCCCCTCTGCTCGATGAGCAAATACACTACAAGATGCTGGGCTATGGGGTTGCTGATGAATATGCCTTTCACCTCAATGTGCAGAGGGCCTATGTCAGCCTGTATGTCGGGAACATTTCCAAAATCGATCCGGACGGCGAACTGCTGAGTGGCATGAACATTGGTAAAGGCTGCATCCGTTTCTCTAAGTCAACTGAAGCTTCCGGGGAGCGTTTAGAAACGTTCATTGCTCGCGGTTTCGAGATGTGGCGTGCTGGAGAAGACATCGATTGCTAGTCGCGATTGACGCATTCGCCGGCCACGATAGAGACTTTCAGCCAACGACCCGACATGACCGCTTCGTCCTTGTAGAAGACATGGGGGTTTCCGGGACTGCCCGCTTTCGGGTCTAACCGTTGCCATTCCTGATGGCGGTGGAGCTTTCATGGCGCAACGGCATGTTGAGGAAACACCAGGCCGGTGCCGCCGTGTCGGCCAGCAGGCCGGCGTCGGCTGCGTCCAGCCTGCGGCCAGCCAGCAGGCGGGCCGCCGGAGAGCTGAGCGCGGCCCGGGTCCAGCCGGGCCGGGCGAACACGGCCAGCGGCAGCGTGGCCGGGATCTGCCGCCAGTCGTTCCAGTTGTGCAGGCCGGCAAAACTGTCCGCGCCCATGATCCAGACAAAACGCGAGTGCCGGAACATCGGCGTCAGCGCGGCAAAGGTCTGCGCCGTGGTGCGGGTGCCAAGCTCCGCCTCCATGCCGGTCACGATCAGCCGCGGGTTTGCCGCAAGCTGCGTGGCATGGGCCAGGCGGTCATCGAAGTCTTGCGTATCGCGGCTGTCCTTGAGCGGGTTCTGTGGCGACACCAGCCACCAGACCTGGTCAAGCTGCAGCCGCTTCAAGGCTTCTTCGGAGACCGCCAGGTGACCGTCATGGGCCGGGTTGAACGAGCCGCCGAACAGGCCGATGCGCTGGCGCGAAATGGCGGAAACGGAATACAGGCCGGAAATCATCTAGAGCGCTCTGGTATCCGTCACGGCCGGGTCTGTCCGGAGCCGCGTACCTGGTACTTGAACGTGGTGAGCTGTTCCAGCGCGACCGGGCCGCGGGCATGCAGCTTGCCGGTGGCGATGCCGATTTCGGCCCCGAAACCGAACTCGCCGCCGTCGGCAAACTGGGTCGAGGCATTTTGCATGACGATGGCGCTGTCGACCTCGTTCAGAAACCGCACCGCGGTCTCGCCGTCTTCGGTGATGATGCAGTCGGTGTGCTGCGACCCGTAGCGGGCGATATGGCCCATGGCGTCATCCAGGCCTGACACGGACTTCATGGCAATGACCGCATCGAGAAACTCCATGCCCCAGTCATTGTCCGTGGCGGGCACGCTGGACGCTGCCACGGCGTTGATGGCCTGGTCTGCGCGCACCTCGCATCCCATGTCCGCCAGTGCTGCAATGATGGCCGGGGCATGGCTCGCCACGGCGTCTTCATGGACCAGCACACATTCGGCGGCACCGCACACGCCGGTGCGGCGCATTTTAGCATTGGTGATGATGTCGACTGCCATGTCCACATCGGCGGCCTTGTCCACATAGATGTGGCAAATGCCCTCCAGGTGCGCGAACACCGGGACACGGGCTTCGTCCTGGACGCGTCCGACCAGTGACTTGCCGCCGCGTGGCACGATCAGGTCGATCGTGCCGTTAAGGCCCTGCAGCATCATGCCGACGGCGGCCCGGTCCGGGGTCGGGACCATCTGTATGGCCGCCGTGGGCAGGCCTGCATCCTCGAGGCCCGCCTGCAAGCAGTTGACGATCAGGCCGGAGCTGTCATGGCTGTCCGAACCACCGCGCAAGATGGCGGCATTGCCCGACATCATGGCCAGTGCGCCGGCATCCGCGGTGACGTTGGGCCGGCTTTCGTAGATGATGCCGATGACACCGATCGGCACCCGCACGCGGGTGAAGTCGAGCCCGTTGGGACGCTGCCAGTTGGCGATCACGGCGCCGACAGGATCGGGCAGCGATGCAACATCTTCCAGCCCCTTTGCCATGGCTTCGATACGCTCGGCTGTGAGTGTCAGCCGGTCGATGAACGAGGCCGGTTTGCCGGCTGCCGTGGCACGTGCCACGTCCGCCGCGTTGGCTTCCAGCAACTGCGTTTCCGCAGCTCGGATGCGCGCCGCCATGGCGTGAAGCGCCGATTGCTTTGCAGCCGTTGGGGCGGTCGCCAGCAGATGCGCGGCGTCGCGCGCCCGGTTGCCCAGGGCCTGCATGTCGCGCTCCAGGTCAACTGCAGCAGCGGCGATGTTTTCAGCCATATTCATGCGGTGTCCTTTCCGGTCATCACCAGATCATCGCGGTGGACCATTTCATCACGCCCGGTCAGGCCCAGCAATGCCTCAATTTCCGATGACTTGCGGCCGGCGATGACTTCTGCATCTGCCGCGTCATAGGCACACAGCCCGCGGGCGATCTCGAGGCCGTTCAAGGTGACGATGGCAACCGTGTCACCGCGCGAAAAGCGCCCTGTGACCTGGCGCACGCCGGCTGGCAGCAGGCTGCGGCCCTTGCCGAGCGCGCTTGCCGCTCCATCGTCGACGAACAGCCTGCCTGCAGGTTCCAGCGAGCCGGCGATCCAGCGCTTGCGCGCCGTGGCCGGGGTTGCGGCGGATTTGAACCAGGTGGCGCGGCTGCCGTTGAGTATCTGGCTCAGCGGCCGGTCTTCATGGCCAGAGGTGATGACCATGGAGGCACCGGCGCTGGTGGCGATGCGGCCGGCCTCGATCTTGGTGATCATGCCACCTGACCCCATGCCCGACACCGGGGCGCCGGCCATGGCGACGATTTCCGGCGTGATCTCGTCGACCTGGGCGACGAATTCCGCACCATCAGTGTCCGGCGGTGCGGTGTAGAGCCCGTCCACGTCAGACAGCAAGACCAGGCAGGTCGCGGACATCATCGAGCTGACCCGGGCGGCGAGGCGGTCATTGTCGCCATAGCGGATTTCCGATGTGGCGACGGTGTCGTTTTCGTTGATCACCGGCACGGCGCCGCGTGCCAGCAGCGTGTTCAGAGTGGCGCGCGCGTTGAGATAACGGCGGCGCACTTCGGTATCGGTCAGGGTCAGCAGCACCTGCGCCGACACCAGGTCGTGGTCGGCAAGTGCGGCCTGCCAGCCCTGCGCCAGGGCGATCTGGCCGACGGCCGCTGCGGCCTGGCTTTCCTCCAGTTTCAACCGGACCCGGCCCAGCCCGAGGCGGCGGCGGCCGAGGGCGATGGCGCCGGAGGAAACCAGCAGCACCTGGGTGCCGCGGGCGCGCGCATCGGCAATGTCGCGCGCCAGTCCCTCAACCCAGGTCCGGCGCAGCGATCCGTCAGCATTCACCAGCATGGCCGAACCGATCTTGATGACCAGCCGCTCGGCGTTCTCCAGTTGCGAGGTCAGGGCCGCCATGACGTGTCTTCCGTGATGGCCTCGCCGTCCTCGTCAACAACGACTGATTGCTCCTGCTGGTCACGGTCTTCTTGACCGCGGACCTTGCGGATCATCTGCAGCAGTTTCGCCATGACAGGCCGTACGCCCTGGCTGGTGGCGGCAGACATCAGCAACGGCACCTGCCCGGTGGCCTTCTCAAAGCATTTGCGTTTTTCCGCCAGTTCGTCCTCGTCGACGATGTCGGCCTTGTTGAAGACGATCAGCTCCGGCTTGTCGGCCAGGTCTTTTGCATAGGCCTCGATCTCGCCGCGCACCACCCGGTAGGCTTCGGCTGGGTTTTCCCCGGATGCATCGATGAGGTGCAGCAGACAGGCACAGCGCTCGACATGGCCAAGGAACCGGTCGCCGAGGCCGACGCCTTCATGGGCGCCTTCGATCAGACCGGGAATGTCGGCCAGCACAAAGGTTGCGGTATCCACTTCCACGACGCCGAGATTGGGCACCAGCGTGGTGAACGGATAGTCGGCGATTTTCGGCTTGGCCGCCGAGACAACCGACAGCAGCGTCGACTTGCCGGCATTGGGCATGCCAACCAGTCCGGCATCGGCGATCAGCTTCAGGCGCAGCCAGATCCACATGTCTTCGCCGTCTTCGCCGGGGTTGGCGCGTCTTGGTGCCTGGTTGACCGACGACTTGAAGCGCGAGTTGCCCCAGCCGCCGTTGCCGCCGCGCAACAGGCGCACGCGCTGGCCCTCCTCGGTCAGGTCGGCAATCAGGGTTTCGCCGTCTTCCTCCAGCACCTGGGTGCCGACCGGCACTTTCAGCACCACGTCCTCGCCCATGGCGCCAGTGCGGTTGCGGCCCATGCCGTGGGTGCCGACCTTGGCCTTGAAGTGCTGGCGGAAGCGATAGTCGATCAGCGTGTTGAGCCCGCTGACCGCCTCGACGTACACATGGCCGCCACGGCCGCCGTCGCCGCCGTCAGGCCCGCCGTGCTGGATGTATTTCTCGCGCCGGAACGACACGCACCCGGCGCCGCCATTGCCGGACTTGACGTAGATTTTTGCTTGGTCGAGGAACTTCATGGGTGTTTCGCCTTGTGTTCCAGGTAGCGGGTTTTGGTCAGCACCATCTTGCGCGACGGCCTGGTCTCGCCGGAGCCTTGCGAAAAACAGGTGCGCTCGCCTTCATCGACAAAGCCGCACTTGGCGAGCACACGTCCCGAACCTGGATTGACGACCAGGTGTTCGGTATCGATGCGCTCGATGGTGTTGACCTCGAAGGCATGCCGGAGCACGGCCCGTGCGGCTTCGGTCGCGTAGCCCTGGCCCCAGTAGTCGATGCCGAGCCAGTAGCCGAAATCGATCTCGTGTGACGGCTTGTCGGGGCCGCGGGCCGGTGCGTAGCCGGTGCCGCCGATCAGCTCGTCGGGCTTGCCTTTCAGGGTGATGGCGAAGTTGGCCGCATTGGCCGGCAGCTCGCGCACGCTGTCCAGAAAGTCTTCCGCGTCGGACAGGGAGTAGGGATGCGGCATGGTGGCCAGCATGTGGGCGATCTCGGGACGGTTCGCCAGCTGCACCAGGCGCGGCGCATCCGCTTCGCGCGAGGGGCGCAGCAGCAGCCTTTCTGTCTCTATCTGGTCCATGTGGAACTACTCTTAAACGGAAAACGGGGAGATGGTGAATGTCCATCTCCCCGTCGGTGTTTCATGATGTCGTCTCACCGGGGCGATGGGCACCGGTGGTTCGGGCAAAACCCTTTGTCCGGTTGCGTTACTCTGCAGCTGCCGGCATCGGGACAACGGACACGAAAGTGCGTCCGTTGGCACGGGCGCGGAATTCCACGTGACCTTCGGCGGTGGCGAAGATGGTGTGGTCCTTGCCGATGCCGACATTGTCACCCGGGTGCCATTTGGTGCCGCGCTGACGGATGATGATGTTGCCGGGGATGACGCGCTCGCCGCCAAACTTCTTCACGCCGAGGCGGCGGCCTGCGGAGTCACGTCCGTTGCGGGATGAGCCGCCTGCTTTTTTATGAGCCATGAGTTTGCTCCTTTAACAAATCGAATTCGGTTTATTTCTTGTCCGTGTCGGCTTTCTTGGCTGCTGCCTTTTTGGCCGGTGCCTTCTTGGCTGGCGCCTTTTTGGCGGCTGCTTTCTTGGCTGTCGGTTTGGCCTCTGCCTTGGCGTCGTCCTTCTTGGCCGCTGGCGCTGCCTTCTTGGCTGCAGGCTTGGCGTCGTCCTTGGCCTTGTCTTCCTTCGCAGGCGCGGCCTTCTTGCCAGCTGGTGCCGCGGCCTTCTTGGACGGCTTCTTGCCGCCGGTCAGGATCTCGGTGATCTGAACCTGCATCAGGTCCTGGCGGTGGCCGTTCTTGCGGCGGTAGTGCTTGCGGCGCTTCTTCTTGAAGATGATGATCTTCGGTCCGCGCGACAGGGCCATGACCTGGCCGGCAACGGTGGCGCCGTCGATGACCGGTGTGCCGATCTCAACATTGCCGTCGCCGGCAACCATGAGCACGGGGAATTCTACAATGTCACCTTCGGCGGCGCCGGTGCGCTCGATCTCGATGACGTCTTCAGCAGCAACACGATACTGTTTGCCGCCGGTCTTGATGACTGCGTACATTATCTCAAAGTCCTTATCTTTTTTCTCGCCGCGCCTTGCGGTGCTGAAGGGGTGTGATGCAACCCACTGTCAGGCTTGAGTTTTTATTGGCTTTGTTGAACCTCAGGCAGCGCAGTTTTCGCGCAGTGGCACCGATTGCCGCGCGCGACTGGCGGTGTGGTATATCCAAGCCTTCCGGAAGTCAAGCAAAAGCGGGCTTGAAGCAGGCCGCAGCTTACTGTATCAGAGCGCTGCCCTGGCAGGCAAAAATCGTCACCGCAAGCCTGTGACGGTGCCCTGCCAACGCATCTTCAGGAGAGGTGCCAGAGTGGTTGAATGGGGCGGTCTCGAAAACCGTTGAGCGCGCAAGCGTTCCGGGGGTTCGAATCCCCCTCTCTCCGCCAATACACAGTTGGTCTGAACTTCAGGCAGTTTTCGCCTTGAAGCGCCTGAGCACACCAAGTCCGAACAGGCCGCTCAGCATCAGCAGAATGCCGGCCGGCAGCGGAACCTCTCCAATGTTTGCCCTTTGTGTGACTTCCAGCCTTGTCACGTCCCAACCGTCGGAAATGATGCCGGACACCGAATACTCGTTAGCGAAATTGTCGAGCGTCGCATCGACAAGCGCAATAACCGAATACAGGGTGCCCAAGCCGTCGAAGTTGATCGTGTAGCTCGTTGTTCCGGGTCCCGCACCAAAGGCGACGGACACACCGGCTGCCAGGTTGATTGCAGTGCCGTCGTTCAGCAACGTGGCAATGCGGTCTCCCGGCGTGTAGGTATTCGCCTCACTGAGACCGGCCCCCGTCAAGGTTCCACCCAGAAATATGTCGACCGCCTCGGGGTAGTTGCCCACATTGGGTGCGCCGTTGGTGCGCTCGATTGTCAGCGCTGGGCTGACCAGGACGTTGGGGTCCACATCAATTGCCAGGAAACCCTCATTGCCGAGCGAGAACATGTTGGACGTATTGGGATCGGTGGCATTCGACAGTATCGACCGACTTGCGGCAACTGCGGAACCATCGGTTCTCAAATTCTGGTTGGCCGTGATCGTTGCAGCGTTTGCCAGGCCGGAAAATCCTAGCGCCAACGCACACACTGCCGCTGCAAGTGTAAACCTGTTTTTCATTGTACCGTCCCTGTCGGAGCTGCCGAGCGGTAAAAATTACGGCAACGTCAACCCGAAGTTAACACCGGGTCACTCTGGTTACAATCGGAAAATCCGGCAATTCATGTGGTATTGCCCAGGGTTTTGGATAGTCGTGCGTGTCGGGTCTACAGAGCATGGAGATGAAACGGATGGCAGACTCCAACCAACAACGCAACGAGACCTTGGTGGCCGCGAAGTCCCACAGCGTGTGTGGCCGTCCTAGCTTCAAAAGTTCAGGAACCGGAGCAACGACGCAATGGACCATTTGACAACGGAAAGTCCCATCGAAGGGTCAATTCGTCATCCACCAGAACCATGCCGAGGAAATATTTGCGGCCAGAATCTTCACCACACCTCGCGTCCGCCGCTGTGAAAAAGCCATTCTCACGGGTGTCCGTGGGTCCCCAACTCAAACGGCACCAGAACTGTCCTTGCTTCAAACTCTGGGAGTCGATCACAAATGGCTCTGCCAAGACTGTCCCGCCGGGTTTGATAGGCAAACGGGAGCATTGCTTTGTGGTGCCCCATGTTCCGTAGAGGGCATTGCGATCATCAGCGGCTACGTGCAGGGGGAATAGGAATGGCAAAATGATCAGGAGTGCGAAGCGCATTTAATCTGGATAGCGACAATGCGCGGTTGCTACCAATCAATTCGCCTTGATCAGATGCTGGCAGTTCCATGGCCGTGACAAATGGAGGAAGGAGTGACGGACCGTCAATGATTGCCAATTCGAGGTGCCACGGCGGGGGTTCGAACGGCGCTTCCTCAAAACCAAATGGCTCCATGTTTCCACAGAGCCGCTGAATTCGAGCCTATAGAACGCTGATCAGTCCACGATGCTGCCTGAAGCCACCCAGCGACCAAAGTTTGGCGCATCGAGCGTTGCCCCAACCCGGTCGAACTGCTTCAAAGTCGCACCGCCAAATGAGGCGCGCAGGCCAATCATAAACGTATGGTCGGTGAAGTATTCACCATCACCGTCGTTATCACTTTCGTTTTCGAAATACCCGCCCCGGTATCCAATAAACGCATTGGTATCGCCAAGGATCGGCAAGCTCCCAAGGCGGGTATCAAACCGGGCACCCCATTCAATCAGATACTCATTGTCGTCATTGTCACCATCAACTTTGCCTTCCGCATAAGAAACTTCACCTTGAAGCCTGGAATTCTCATGCAGAAACCAGCGAACGACACCGCGTCCGAAGAAGGCGTCTCTGAAGCCATCGTCCTCAGTGCCGTCAGGCACGGAGTCAAGCCAACCACCTTGCACGTAAAAGGTAAAGTCGTCGGCGTACAATTGGGCTTCACCGCCAATGACACGTAGTGGGAAACGGTCATCTGTACCATCGGCACTGTCTGCGCTGGCTCCCAAACCCATTCCACCAAAAGCACCGATAAGACCCGAATTTGGGTCGCGCCAACTCAAATGCACAAGGCCTTGGAATGAATACTGGAAGTTGACATCGTCACTGCCGTTAACGAGGAAATCCGAATTCGTCTCGTTATCGATGTCCATTTGGATCGAAAGATTTTCTCCCAAAGGCAAACTCAGGCGACCACTTCGGCCACCTGCGAAATAATCTTCAAGGTTCTCACCGTCGTCTAAATTGTCCGTGGAACCGTATACGGTATATCCGACCCAAGATTCCACCATGCCAGAGACAACCAGTTCCTGAACCTGCGCCTCATAATCGACTGCTTGTGCACTAGTAGCAGAAATTGCTAACGCGACAGCGACAACCGAACTTGCGATGAGTTTTTTCACGATTACGTACCCCTGCTCGAACTCGCCCCCAAGAGGAACTATCAGTATTTGCCCGGACAAACCATCGACATTTGCCCTGATGCACTGAGTTTTCGTAACTGTGACATGCTTGCCTCACGCAACCCGGTGACAGAACGCGGTGCCCTGTGGCTTGAACAAGTCCCGATGACCAACGTTCCAAGAGCTTTCCGTAGTTTACAACAAGTTCGCCATCACCTGGCGGGATCGTGATTTGCACGCGGGCCGGATTGCCGGGAACCTAGGGACCGTCAGGTAACAGTGTTGCAGTTTAACCGGTCATGTCCTCAAGTCCGAAGATCGTTGCAGTTCTGCTAACGATGTTGACCGCCAGCCCGGCAACAGCGGCGCAGGAGTTCGACCTGGTCGCCATTCCGGCCGGAACGGCACAGCTTGGCGATGCGCAAGGCGACGCCAACGAGATAGTGCGGTCCGTTCCGGTCCCTTCATTCCGGCTGATGCGCACGGAGGTGACCAACCGGCAGTTTGCACAATTTTTTGCCGCCACCGGATTCCGGACCAGCGTCGAACAGACAGGCAAGGCCCACGTCTGGTGGACTCGCTGGGAACGGAAACCAGGCGCGAACTGGCGCCGACCTCAGGGTCGCGGGAGCAGTCTTGACAGCCTTGCGGATCATCCCGTCGTGCAGGTGTCGGCCAAGGATGCAGAGGCGTTCTGCCGCCACTATGGCATGCGCCTGCCCAGCGAGGATGAATGGGAATATGCTGCGCGCGGCGCACCGGGCTTTCGATATCCGTGGGGAAATTCGCTCAACGCGACTGCTCTGCCGGGGCTTGCCAACGCCGGCAGCTATGCATGCTGCGCAGCGTCAGACGCGGACGGTTACTTACGCACCGCGCCGGTTGGATCATTTCCGAGCGGCCGGTCACCGTTCGGGCTCGACGACATGGCCGGCAATGTCTGGGAGTGGACGTCGAGCCGGTTTCCTGGTTCGCCCGGCCAACGGGTCATCAGGGGTGGCGGCTGGGGCAACAACCCGTATTGTCTGAGAGCCGCCTACAGACATGGCAATCCGCCAGACATCGGTCTCGACATGGTGGGATTCAGATGCGCCGCTGATTGAGCGCGCATATCGATATCTTCAGTTGCATTGGCAGGACAGGTTCTATTTTCTGCCCCTGAGCTGAGACCCCAAAAACGAGGACCACAGCATGGCAATCAGGACGGCAATCATCGGGCTTGGCATCATGGGCCGGCGGATGCTGGAGCACATGCTGCTGCATGACGGGTTTATGCCGGATGTGCTATGGGACCCGGACCCGGCTGGTTGCCGGCTTGCGGCGGAGATCGCACCGAATGCCAGCATCGTGGACAGGGCCGAAGATGCGATCGCAGCTGCCGACCTCGTCTATCTTGCCTGTCCGCCGGTGCCGCGCAAAGCCTATGCGCTGGCGGCGGCTCAGGCGGGCAAGGCGGTGTTTCTGGAAAAACCGCTGGGGGTCGATGTCGATGAGAGCGCAGACCTGGTGCGGCAACTGGCGCAATCCGGCGTGCCCGCCGCG
>JBCCVY010000075.1:0-11785 GCA_039194725.1 Pseudomonadota bacterium | reverse complement strand
GTCTATCGTCTATGCTATCTGGGCTACCAAGTCCGTTATGGCCGCGGACGCAGGAAATGCCCGCATGCAGGAGATCGGCGGCGCCATTCGTGAAGGCGCCACGGCTTATCTCAATCGTCAATACACAACCATCGCAATCGTTGGTGCGGTGGTGTTCGTCGTCGCATTACTGTTGCTCGGCGCAACGGCCGCCTTCGGCTTCCTGATCGGCGCCGTGCTGTCGGGTGCCGCAGGTTTCATCGGCATGCATGTGTCCGTACGTGCAAATGTCAGAACCGCGCAGGCGGCGTCCAAGAGCCTGGCCGGCGGCCTTGAAATCGCCTTCAAGTCCGGCGCCATTACCGGTTTGCTGGTCGCAGGTCTCGCCTTGTTGGGTGTCGCGGTCTATTTCTGGATCCTCACCGGTCCAATGGGTTACGCAGCAACTGACCGTGTTGTTGTCGACGCGCTGGTCGCACTTGGTTTCGGTGCATCCCTGATTTCGATTTTTGCCCGTCTTGGCGGCGGTATCTTCACCAAGGGTGCGGATGTCGGCGGCGATCTGGTCGGCAAGGTTGAAGCCGGTATCCCGGAAGATGATCCGCGCAATCCGGCAACCATCGCTGACAATGTGGGCGACAATGTCGGTGACTGTGCCGGCATGGCCGCTGACCTGTTCGAAACCTACGCGGTGACCGTTGTGGCCACCATGGTGCTGGCATCGATCTTCTTCACCGGCGATGCCGCAGTCAATCTGATGCTGTTCCCGCTGCTGATTGGCGCATCATGTGTTGTGACTTCGATCATCGGCACCTTCTTCGTGAAGCTGGGCGCCAACAATTCGATCATGGGCGCTCTCTACAAGGGCTTTCTGGCCACCGCAGTTTTGTCCGCAGTTGGCATGGCGGCAATCGTCTGGGGCTGGCTCGGCGCGGACACGGTGTTCACCACGTCAGGCGGTACGACCTTCACCGGCGCCAACATGTTCTGGTGCGGGTTTATCGGTCTGGTGGTGACCGGTCTGATCATCTGGGTAACCGAGTACTACACCGGTACCGAATATCGGCCGGTGCGGGCCATCGCCCAGGCTTCGGTGTCCGGTCACGGCACCAACGTCATTCAGGGCCTGGCAATTTCCCTGGAAGCAACGGCGATTCCCGCCCTGATCATCATTGGCGGTATCATTGTCACATACGCGCTTGGCGGCCTGTTCGGCATCGCCATCGCAGTGACGGCCATGCTGGCGCTCGCCGGGGTGGTTGTTGCCCTCGACGCTTTCGGTCCCGTCACCGACAATGCCGGCGGTGTTGCCGAAATGGCGGACCTGCCTGCTGAAGTGCGCCAGACCACTGATGCGCTGGACGCGGTAGGCAACACCACCAAGGCTGTCACCAAGGGCTATGCCATTGGCTCAGCCGGCCTGGGTGCTCTGGTCCTGTTTGCCGCCTATACCGAAGACCTCAAATTCTTCGCGGCCAATGCGGCACCGGGCAGCTTCTTTGAGGGCGTTACAGTCGACTTCTCACTGTCCAATCCATATGTGGTTGTCGGTCTCCTGTTCGGCGGCCTTCTGCCATACCTGTTTGGCGGTATTGCCATGACGGCCGTGGGCCGTGCCGCAGGTTCCGTGGTTGAGGAAGTGCGTCGCCAGTTCAAGGAAAAGCCGGGTATCATGAAAGGGACCGAAAAACCCGATTATGGTCGTGCGGTTGACATGCTGACGCGTGCCGCGATCAAGGAAATGATCGTTCCCTCGCTGCTGCCTGTGCTGTCTCCGATCGTGTGCTTCTACTTCGTGTACGCGATTACCGGCGACAAGAGCCAGGGCTTCGCGGCGCTGGGCGCCATGTTGCTGGGCGTGATCGTCAACGGCCTGTTTGTGGCAGTTTCCATGACCGCCGGCGGCGGCGCCTGGGACAATGCCAAGAAGGCCTTTGAAGACGGTTTTGTCGACAAGGATGGCGTGAAGCACGAAAAGGGTTCAGAGGCTCACAAGGCATCTGTGACCGGTGACACGGTGGGCGATCCTTACAAGGATACTGCCGGTCCGGCGGTCAACCCGATGATCAAGATCACCAACATCGTAGCGCTGTTGCTGTTGGCGGTTCTGGCACACTAGGACATCCCAGAAAGAGCAAACCCCCGTGCAGCCTCAAAACTGCGCGGGGGTTTTTTTGATCGGTCAACTGTTTTATTCAGGACAGTGGGTCAGGCGGCATGGCTGGCTTGAAGCAACAGCGCCAAAAACCTCCGCTCAGGTCCTTGGTCCGATGGATCCCTGTTGACCTGACGGCGCACCGCTGTCGTTTGGCGTGAAGTTGCCGAGGTTGCCGAACATCTGCTGCAACAGTGTCAGCTCACGACCGCGCGTCGGTGTCTCGCGCGTATTCATGTCGATGACGTTTCCGTCCTGTAGGGTGTACTGGCCGAAACTCTGAACCTGGTCGAACTGGCTGAAACGCACCGCCAGGATTTGCCGGTCCAGTTCCTCATTGTCGAGAAACGCGCTGGTCTTCACCCGTGACGAAATATAGTAGAAGCTGTCGCCCTGATGCTGAACGGTGGCCGTCGTCGACGGGGAGCCAAGCGTGCTGCGCACCTCATCCTTGGTCATGCCAATGCGCAACTGCTGCAGATCCTGCGCGCGTGCCTGGTAGCCGCGATGTTCGATGTCGCGCGCGCAGCCGGACAAAACCGCGGCGGCAGACAGAGCCAGACCGGAACAAAGCAGCGCCTTGCGGAATTTACTTGATGCAGGACCGATAATGGGCTTGAAGGTTCGCACGTAACGTATCACTTCTGTTGCGGCCACCCTGAAGTCAGGCTGGCTATTTGCAGCAACACCTGCTGCCGGTTACCGTTCAGCCACACTTAGTGTAGCTGCAAGTTCCAATTCTGTTTAACTGGTCCTGCATGATACTGAAAAGCATTCTTTCCCGCACGCAAAAACCGAACCCTGTCAGAACCGTCTACGAGGCGATTGTGGCACAGGCACGGCGAGAGGATCTGTATTCCGAGCTTGCCGTGCCGGATACGCTCGACGGACGCTTCGACATGATCATCCTGCACAATGATGCTGTGATGTGCCATATGCAGGCCGGTGAAGAAGCAGATCAGCTGTTTGCCCGCGAGTTGATCGAAGAGCTGTTCCGCGACATGGATCGTTCCCTGCGTGAGATGGGAGTCGGAGACATGGGCGTCGGCAAGCGGGTCAAGAAGATGGCCACCGTCTATTACGGTAGGGCCAGTGCCTACGAAACCGCCCGGGCTGAAGGTGAGCAATCGCTGGTGGCCGCGCTGCTTAGAAATGTCTTCGAGGGTGATGCGGCCAGAACCGGGGAGGCTGAACGGCTTGCGAGGTATTCTGGACTGCTGCACAGAGCAGTTGGTTCTATGGACCGGGCACAAATCAAGACCGGCAAACTGGACCTGAGCGGCTTGAGGCCGTGATATGAAACAGCTGGACTCAGAAAACAGATGACTGAAAACCTGGAGCTTACTCGCCCTTTGGATGTCGGCAACGTGCCGCCGGAAGGGACTTCACAGACCATTGACGCCACGGACGAAGAGTGCAGTGCCATCGCGGCACGGTTTGGAGTTGCGGCGGTTCACTCGATGTCTGCGACCATTCACGTGCAGCCCTGGAAACGCGGCGGATTCCGCGCCCGTGGCGAGGCATCCGCCAATATCACGCAAACCTGCGTGGTCACCCTGGATCCGTTCGAGACCGTGGTTCGCGCGCAACTGGACCAACTGTTCGTTGCCCGCACAAGCCGGCTGGCCACCGATGCTGTCGAGGTTGTGGTATCCCATGATGAGGATGACATCGGCTACATCGACGACGGCGAAATCGAACTGGGCGAGTTTGCCGTTGAGGCGCTGTGTCTGGAACTCGACCCGTACCCGCGCAAGGAAGGTGCCCAGTTGCCGGTATCTTCAGCGGGCGGGACCGGAGATGATAGCGCGAAAGTCAGTCCTTTTGCCGTATTGAAGCAGTTGAATCTCAAAGACGGTGATTGATTGCGCCGTGGTACAATCGGCACTTACCTGTTGTGTCGATGCAGCAAACCACTATCCTGCGACGTTCGATCAAGAGGGGCAAGCGGATTGAAAAGTGATTCCGGTGACATAATTATTGCGCTTGACGTAATGGGCGGCGATCACGGACCAACGGTTGTACTGCCCGGTGCGGCGGAGGCCCTTGCAGCGCGTTCGGAGCTCCGTTTTGTGCTGTTCGGTGACGAAGCGGTTATCGCGGCCGAGCTCGAAAAACTGCCGGCGCTGAAAGCCCGCTCGGCCGTGCATCACACCGAAGTGGCAATCGCCATGGACGACAAGCCGTCGCAGGCAATCAGGCGTGGCCGCAAGACCTCCAGCATGTGGCAGGCGATTGATTCGGTTAAGCAGGGCGAGGCGCATGCAGCCGTATCCGCCGGCAATACCGGCGCCCTGATGGCCATGGCCAAGGTGGTGTTAAAGACCACGGAAGGCGTGTCGAGGCCGGCCATAGCCGGGATATGGCCGACACAGAAAGGCCGCAGCATTGCACTTGATATGGGCGCGACGGTCGGGGCGGATGCCGATCAACTGGTTTCAAATGCCATTATGGGAGCGGCCATGGCGCGCTGCCTGTTTGGAATCAGACGGCCAATGGTCGGATTGCTCAATATCGGCGTTGAAGAAGTCAAGGGCGTCGAGGCGGTTCGCGAAGCCGGCGCATTGCTGCGTGAAGCCGATCTGCCGCTGCAGTATGAAGGCTTTGTCGAAGGAACCGATATTGGAAGCGGCAAGGTCGATGTGATTGTCACGGAAGGCTTCAGCGGCAATATCGCGCTGAAGACGGCAGAAGGGACAGCGCAACAGATCGTTGCCGTTTTGCGTGAGGAAATGAGTCGCACAGTTGTGAGCAAAATCGCGGCTTTGTTTGCCAAAGGCGCGTTTTCGAGGTTAAAGAAGCGGCTTGATCCGCGCACTTACAACGGCGGTGTGTTTCTGGGTCTGAATGGTGTTGTGGTTAAGAGCCACGGCGGCACGGATTCCTTAGGATTTTCATCTGCCATTCATGTTGCTGCTGACATGGTGGCCAACGATCTCGTGGACAGAATCGACAGAGGCATAGAACTTGCACCGCACGAGCATCACGATCACGCAGACGGCGAGACCGAGACCGCCGGAGCAAGTTGAGCAGGATTAGATAAACTCGATGATACGTTCCGTAATCCGTTCAGTCGGATCCTATTTGCCGCAGCGGGTGATGACCAACGCCGAGTTGGCTGAAATGGTCGACACTTCTGATGAGTGGATTGTCGAGCGAACCGGCATCCGCCAGCGTCATATTGCGGCTGAAGGCGAGTTGACCTCCCACCTGGCGATCAAGGCGGCACAGGCGGCGCTGTCCAGGTCGGGGATTGAGGCGTCGGATATTGACCTCGTCATCGTGGCGACGTCGACCCCAGACCAGACTTTTCCGGCAACGGCCGCCACGGTGCAGGGCGAGCTCGGCATCCTGCAAGGTTCTGCCTTTGACATTCAGGCGGTTTGCTCGGGCTTCGTTTACGCTCTGGCCACTGCGGACAATTTCGTGCGAGCCGGCTCGGCGCGCAATGTCCTGGTTGTGGGTGCCGAAACGTTTTCGCGCATCCTGGACTGGACGGATCGCGGCACCTGCGTGCTGTTCGGCGATGGAGCCGGTGCGGTTGTTGTCACCGCAGCCGGTGATGATGATCATGAGGGCAAGGGGATACTGGCGACCCGGCTGCGCTCCGATGGACGCTATCGCGACAAGCTTTATGTGGACGGCGGGCCGTCAAGCACCCAGACCGTCGGCCATCTGCGCATGGAAGGCCGTGATGTGTTCAAACACGCAGTGACCAATATATCGGACGTCATGGGTGAGACGCTTGAGCAGGCCGGCATCAAGCCGGACAAGATCGACCTGTTCGTGCCGCACCAGGCCAACAAGCGAATTCTCGACGGAACCGCGCGTCGCTTCGGACTGACCACCGAGAAGGTCGTCATCACCGTCGGCCATCACGGCAACACGTCGGCTGCATCAATTCCGCTGGCGCTTGATGTCGCACGCGAAGATGGCCGTCTCCAGCCTGACAAACTGGTGCTCATGGAGGCGATGGGCGGCGGCTTTACCTGGGGCGCGGTGCTGGCTCGCTGGTAACCTGGCGGAAAATTTGCGGGCAGTGCGTCAGGCAGGCCGGCAATTCCCAAAGCAAGTGCTTGATCTAAATACAAACTTGCAATTGACTCTACCCGGCAATTGGGTGTTAGGATAAGACACCATCGAGGGGGTGGAGTTATGACAAAGACACTCACGCGTGCAGATTTGAGTGAAGCGGTCCATCGTAAGGTTGGACTGTCACGTACGGAATCTGCTGATTTGGTTAAAACCGTTCTGGACCTGATGTCCGATGCCCTGGTGGATGGCCAGCAGGTCAAGCTGTCATCGTTCGGTACGTTTGATGTGCGAGACAAGCGTCAGCGCATAGGACGAAACCCGAAGACCGGCGAGGAGGTGCCGATCACGCCACGCCGCGTGCTGGTGTTCCGGCCCAGCCAGATCATGAAGGCGATTGTGAACGGAGAGGTTAAACCCGGCAGGGGTGACTGATTTTCAACAGCGTTGTGGTGAACAGGCGTCATCGCTTTCTGGACTACACAATCTGGACCACGGAACTCGAAAGAGGCTGACATTTGACCGACAAGGCGCCGGAAGCATTCAGAACCATATCGGAAGTGGCCGAGCAGCTCGACGTGCCCCAGCACGTGCTGCGGTTCTGGGAAACGAGGTTTTCACAGATCAGGCCGATGAAGCGCGGCGGCGGCAGACGCTATTACCGTCCGGCCGACGTTGACCTCTTGAAGGGCATCCGCACCCTGCTGTACGGCGAAGGCTACACCATTCGCGGCGCCCAGAAGATCCTGAAGGACAACGGGATTGCCCACGTCATCGGCATTGGCAGGGGCGAGGTGTCGGTTGATCCGGCAGAGGAAACCGGCAAGGCGGCCAGCAAGGCGGCTGCCAAGACAGCATCACCAGCCAAGGCTGACCCTGCCAAGGCCCAGCCAGCCGCCGCACCAGCCGAGACCAAGATCGTGCATGAGCTCACCCCGGCCCAGGTGGACGAATTGCGGCTAGCGTTGACCGATCTCGCGGCTGCCAAGCGCCTGCTGGTGCCTGACCAGCCCAAGTGACCGGATAAACGATGACGAATAATCGGCCCGCAAGTGAACTTGCGGGCTTTTCTTTTGTAGCGGGTGAATGTTATACCCCGCTCCAGTCGGAGCGTAGCGCAGCCCGGTAGCGCACTTGTCTGGGGGACAAGGGGTCGTGGGTTCGAATCCCGCCGCTCCGACCATTTTTCTCAAAAGCACACGCTGCAGCGACCGGTAACCCCATGCCTATTTGTCATCCGGCTCGGGCGTGCCGAACGGCGCGATCTTCGGATCGGAGTAGGGGCCGGACACGCCCTCTGACTGCTGCTGCATGTCCTCCGGGAGCTGGTCCTTGTCAACACGCACCGTGTAGATGTGGCGTTTCACATCCACCAGGATTACGCCGAACTTTGTGTCGATGGCGGACACGGAAACATTGAGCTTCTGCGCAATGACAGCGATGGACGGCGTGTCGCCCGGACACTCCACATTCATCATCACCATTTCACCCATGCGGACATACTCTCAACTGACAACATGTGCCTCGGGCAGTTTTCGGCACCAGGTTAGTTTACCGGAAACTGCCCCAGTCTACCATGTGTTTACACAATCGGGTTCACCTGGTTGGCGAGGTCTGTCGGGCTGATGATGCCAAAGCCAATCTCGTTGTCCCATCCGGCAGGTCCTGACGGCTTCACCGCACTGGTCCGGACTGCCTGCGCAAGATCGGCCGACGACATCATGCTCGGTGGCAGGCTGGTGCGCACCGCCGCCACGCATCCGGCGGCAACCGGACACGCCGTCGAGGTGCCGCCGTCCGGACTGCCGACACCGAACGCATCCGACCCGTTGAAATGGGTGTAGGCGGCGATGTCTGGCTTTTCCGTTGCCAGCGGTGCCTGCCCTGGACCCATGGACGAATAGCCGACCCGGTCGCGGTTGATGTCGACACCGGCCACGGACAGGACGTCCGGGTGCGAGTTGGCGCCGGTGATCACATCTGTCGTCACGCCCTGGCAGCGTCCGTCAGGGCAGTCGGTGCCGCAATTGCCGGCGGCAAACACGATGTCGGCGCCAGCTTGCGCCAGGCTGCCGACGATCAGGTTGAACGGATGGTTTGGATTGTCGGCGTAGCGTCCCGGATGCCCGGCAGGGAAATCCCAGCTGTGATGGAACATGCCCCAGCTGTTGTTGACCACCAGCGAGTGATAGGGGCGTTCGGCTTCCGGTTTGCGCATCATGGTCAGCATGACGTTGTAGGCCTGAACCGCGTCACTCAGGAACCCGTCCATCACCGAGCCGCCGCTGGTCGTCGAGCCCAGAAGCGGAAAGTCGAGCAAGGTGCATTCCGGCGCGGCAATCGATGCGCAGTAGGCGCACATGGTGCCGTGATCGACCGGATACTCGCCCGGCTTGATGTTGGGTGTCGGGGTCCAGAAGATATGCGGGTCGAGGCGCGCCGACAGCCCGCGCTCGCGCAAATGGGCCAGGTTGATGCCGGTGTCGACAATGGCAACAGCAACGCCGTCGCCGCTCAGGTGCCGGCGGGACAACTGGCTCACGCCGAGCAGCCCGCGCACATCGGCGGCATTGCCTCGGGCCGGGTCTCCCGGGCAGATCGGCATCAGACCCACCTGGGCATCACAGAACACTCGCGGGCCGTCTTCGCTGGTGCTGGTCAGTGCAGCTATCTGGTCAGAATCAACCATGCCGCGGACAACAAACTGGCGGTCATCGCTGGTCGCGGTCATGCTGAAGCTTTCCTGCGTCGGAACCGCCATCCCCATGGGCACCGCGGCAAAATTCGTATCGAGCACAACACCGTCCGGCAAGTCGCTTTCCGCTGCCTTGTCGATGCCCGTGGCGGCCCGGGACCCGGAGGCAAATGACTCTGCGGAAACACGGGCGGATTCACGCGCAGTATCGGTTGCAGGGATAACGACCAGAACAGGAATGGCGACCATTTTTCAGTCCTCCGAACTTGAATGTGTGGCAGTGCCCGGGCGTTACAGCCATCGCGGCTGAAGCGCAGTTTCGCCGGGCAGGGTTGTGTCCGCACTGTCGGCTTGGCCAATGCGGGTGATCGCTGGCCACTTGCGATCCAATAGGCTTAGTGTTCAACAGGGTTTGGCTGCAGGTCTGTGGCAAAGCGCACACCATGCCGGGCTGTAAGCCGCAAATCTGTTCGATGCTGGGCGGAAGCGTGTTTCTGTTGAGCCTGCCGTTACCCGACAACAAAACCGGTTTGGTTTGACACAACCTTCCAAGGTCATGCGAATGACTTTGTTTGGTGGCCTACTGTCTGTCGGCTTTCGCCATCCACGAGATGATTGCCATCGCACCGGGCAGCCAGGCCAGCCCGGCAACGGCGTAAAACACAAACTGCCAGGCGCCGTGCACGGTTGACAGGTAGCGCGCGCCCAGGGCCATGGCAATCAGCGAGTAAATGATCAGGAAGGCCAGAAAGGCGAAGGTCCCGATCAGTTTCCGGGTGCGGGCTGGGATCATGGTCGCGTCACACCGGTACTGTCATGGTCTTGCTGCGGCGCTCATAGGGAATGAACCCCATCTTCTGATAAAGCCCCAGCGCATGCGGCGCATCCAGCGTGCAGGTCTCCACGTGCAGGCTTTCCGGTTTGCCGGTCCAGGCCGTTCGGATCGCTTCGGACAGCAGCCACTTGCCGATACCCAGCCCGTGAAACTCGGGCAGCAGGCCGAAATAGGCCAGCCAGCATCTCTCGCTGTCACGCGCGTCGATCTCGAAATACCCGGCCGGGTTGCCGGCGCAATAGGCAACATAGACGGCAACCCCATCGGCGTTGATGGCCGCCGCCAGCTGATCGTCGTTCAACAGCTTGCGGTCGATCCAGTGGTATTCGCTGCCCACTGCATCATACAGATACCGGTAGTAGCTGACTGTGGGGTCAAGCACGTGCATCAAAGCCAGCTTGAGATTGGCCGGCGGCATGACCCGCAGGGAAGGCGGGTGATCCATGGACAGGAATGTCACTGTCGTTTCGATATCCCGGGTCTGCTGTTTCACGTTCGCCGATTTCTTTGCATTGCCAAACCCTGAAGATGGAATCCTGCGCTTCATATAGCGGCCGCTTTCTGTGTCGTCAGTCTGTTTCGACGGGCGTGTCGGGATCACTGCCCCATTCGGCCCAGGAACCATCATAAAGGGAATTGGTGTTGTGCCCGACGAGTGTCAGGCCAAGGGTGAGAATTGCAGCGGTAACGCCTGATCCGCAAGAGGTAATCACCGGTTTGGCCAGGTCAATGCCGGCATCTTCAAACACCTGGGCAATGGCCTGTGTCGATTTCACCGTGCCGTCGTCGTTGAGCAGCGTCTTGTAGTGCACATTGCGGGCTCCTGGCATATGGCCGCCGCGCACGCCGGCGCGCGGTTCAGGTTCCTGCGCTGAGAACCGGGCCGGGGACCTGGCATCGGCGATCTGCGCTGAGCCGGTGCTGATGGCGCTGTGGATGTCCTGCTTGTCGCGCACGCTGGAAGCGGAATAGCGTGCACTCATGTGACGTGGCTGCCGCAGCATGGGTGGGCCGTCCTCTACGGGCCGGTCTTCCGCCAGCCATTTTGGAAAGCCGCCATCGAGAATGGCAACATCCGTGTGCCCGAACGTGCGGAACATCCACCACACCCGCGCGGCTGAAAACAGCCCGGCACCATCATAAACCACCACGCGTATGCCATCCCCGATGCCCATTTTTCTCATCCGGGAAGAGAATTTCTCCGCCGGGGGCATGGTGTGCGGAAACTCGCTGGCGTCGTCGGAAATGTCGTCGATATCGAAGAACACCGCGCCGGGTATGCGCTGTTCGTTAAATTCCTCGCGGCTGTTGCGGCCGGCATCGGGAAGATAGTAGGAGGCGTCAAGGATGACGATGTCAGGCGCATCGAGGCGTTGTTCCAGCCATGCGGTCGAGACCAGGTTTTCGCGCTCGTCCAGAAGTGTCGGCATTTATCTACTTTCGTCTCAAACCATAATTGCAACAAGCTCAGCTTGGCCCTAGTCCATCAGGGCAAGCCTGAACCGGCGATTGTTCCTGCCCTTCTTTTCGATCTTGGCAACCGCAATGTTGCCAATCTCGGCAGTAGAAGCAACATGCGTTCCGCCGCATGGTTGCAGGTCGACGGCACCATCATCCCCGATGGCGATCAGTCTGACCTTGCCGGAACCCATTGGCGGCTTTACCGACATGGTGCGCACAAGCCCGGGGTTGGCTTCCAGTTCCGCATCGGTGATCCAGCGCTGCGAAATCGCGTGGTCTGCCGCGACCAGGTCCTGAAGGCCTGCAGTCAGTGTGTCCTTGTCGATCGCGCCGGGATCATCGATGTCGAAATCCAGCCGGCCGCCGTCCGGCGATATCTGACCGCCCGTGACAGGGAAAGGCACCAGCGAGCACATCAGATGCAGTGCAGTATGAACCCGCATCATGCCGAACCGGCGCGGCCAGTCGAGCGCCAGTTCGACGGTCTCACCGGGCGCCGGCGGTGTCGTGCCGTCTTCCGGCACATGGACAATTTGCGTGCGGCCGTCGCTGTACACCGTCGTGGCAATGGCGATGCTGGAACCATCTGCCAGTGTCATGGTGCCGCTGTCACCGGGCTGGCCGCCGC
>JBCCVY010000074.1:0-11810 GCA_039194725.1 Pseudomonadota bacterium | reverse complement strand
TCAAGCTAGAAGTCACAACAATATGCATTCTTCTCTTCAGTCTGTGCCGGAAGTATTCAGGCACCCCGGACGAACTCAGGCACAGACTGTCTCTTGGGTTCTTCAGCGCGCAGATCGCCGGTACAACCATACTGGCCCCGTTCGGTCTCGAAAATCCGGCCATGCATGCCATTGCACATCTGTTTGGCTTCACGGAACGACGTCTCATAGCCAAAGTACAGCGTCTCCGCATTGGCGCTGGTTGTCATACTGCCGGCGAACAGGACGCCAGCGACCGCCCCGGCGGCCAGAATCATGGTGGATTTTGCTGTCTTGGTAATCTGGGACATTTCGTTTTCCTCGTTCTTGTTGCTTGTTCGACCTGAAAGGTCAAAACGTCCTTACTTGAGGACAACTCTGCCACCAAATGGATGACTGAAACCTGAGTGGTTCGTTCATCTGACGTTCAGGAAGGGAAACGGAATTGAGACAGCCGTTATGGCCTGTTTACTGCCAGTATGCAGAGGCCAGATCTATGTAAGTTTTGGTGTTGCGCTTGAGGTGGCTGGTGTCCACGTCACGATACACCGCGTGCACCATGGAGTTCATTTCCTCGGCCCGCCGGATGCCCTCAGGATAGCCGTCGAACACATCGAAAATACTCTTCTTCTGCGCATCGACCGTAATGAGAGCCGCAAAGCTGCGCGGGGCTTCATGGGGGTCGTAGCCTGCCGACACGAAATACCGGAAACCGAGCCTGTCGGCTTCTTCTTCCTGGGCGCGGGTATAGCTGCTCAGGCTTGTATCTGCCAGCGCCTTCACACCACTGCTCAACCACGGAACACCGAGCCCGTCGTCGAAAATCCGTTTCCCGAACGCCGTCACCCGCTTGTTCAGCGACTGGCCGTCATGGCCCTTGACCACATGGCTGGCCCGGTTGTGCGCCATCTCGTGCGCCAGCACCATGGCCATCTGACCTTCAGTGCGCAGCTTGGTCACGATACCTGTGGTCACGAAGATATGGCCACCACCCGGTGTGAAGGCATTGGCGTGCGCGCTGTCCACCAGATACACCTTGTAAAACAGGTTCGACGCGCCGTGCTCCGGTGTCTGTTTCAGCCGTGTCACAATCTTGTTGAGATAGTCTTCAAGCTCGGTATCGCTGGACCGTTTCATGACCCTGAGGGCGCGTTGGGCAAGATCGTTACCGATAATCTGCTGGCGCCGGAAATTGGAAGTACCTGCCGGCGACACCGACACGTCAGGCACTTCTATTTCGCCTTTGACTGATGCCCCCGGCACACCTGCATCCAATTGCGCCAGCAACTTGTTTTCAGCACAGCCGTTAGCAGCCAGGGCAAGTACCAGCATAAGCGCGGTTTGCAGTGTCAAACGTCTGGTCAAATCGTTACGCCGTTGTGCCTGATAACTTATAGTGGGTGCCATCCACGAAGCAGTATCATAACCCCCATTTCAGAAAGCCTCAAGCAAACTGTTAACCAAAACTCATCTGCGGATAATTCACCAAAAAATCAACTATTGGCCTTCCACCACGCGCACTGCCAACACAAAATTGTTACATTTTTGGCGCCTGTTGTTGAACCGGAGCTGCTCGCCCCAGCGTATGCAGGGTGATATAGTTCACAGCAGTGTTCACCGTTTAGCTATTGAATGTTTAGCGTCTAGCCAATGATTGATAAATCCAACAAGGAAAACTGACCATGAAGTTCACCCCCCTCGCTTTGGCAGCCACCCTTGCCATCGGCACGTCGTTTACGGCAGCCCATGCTGCCGGCTCGGACTCATCGACGTCCACCAAGACCTGCAAGAGCGGCTGGGTCTATTCCAGCAGCAAAAAGAAATGTGTCAAGCAGACCTCCGAAGTGGTGCCGGACAAATCCCTGAAAGCACAGGGCTGGGCCTTGGCCCGCGCCGGCCAGTACGAAGACGCCATCGACCTGTTCCGCCTGGTTGCCGACAAGCGTGACCCGGAAGCCCTCAACGGGCTCGGCTACACCCACCGCAAGATGGGCAAGGTCGAAGACGGTATCGCGTTCTACCAGAAGGCGCTGGACGCCAATCCGGACTACATCCTGGCCCGCGAGTACCTGGGCGAAGGCTATGTGAAGCTCGGCAGGCTGGATCTGGCCCGCGAGCAGCTTACCGAAATCGGCACTCGCTGCGGCACCGCATGTGAAGAGTACCTGCTTCTGTCCCAGGCCATCGATACGGGCAAGCCAATCTACTGATCTGCTGATCCGCTGATCCTGAGCATCGGCTACGAACACCAAGGCCACGGCCCCGCTACTTGTCCGTGTTTTTCTCGTTCATTCACATCACATTGCTGTTATTGGTTGCCACAAATCAGGCGCAAAACTTCCGCGCTCCTGCTGCAAACCCCCGCTAAGCGTAAATCAAACCTTAACCATGGCGCCCTAAGGTTTCGCGCCATGGGTTTGTATGCTTGAGAGCCGGGATTGAGCGATGAGCGACCGAGACATTTCACGCCGCAGCATGCTGATTGGGACCGGGGCAACGGCACTGGTCACCACAATGACCAGTTCGGCCCGGGCTGAGCCGTTCAGTATTGACACCATATCCAACTGGTTCCGGACCCGCGGTGGTTTCGACGACGAGCCGCGTCGCGGTGATATCACCGGCTCGGTGTCGCCAACCAACGCCCCCGCCGCACCGCAACCGTCCTACCAGCCACCGTCGGACGGCTTCGAGCCGCAACCGGTTCCCGGTCAGCGGCCACCACTGGAATCGCCCATCGATTATCCGATCGAGAAGGTCAATCCAGCCAGCATCAAGCCGCAGTTCCGCCGCCAGCTTGTCCGGTATGCGGGTCGCGAATGGCCCGGCACCATCGTCGTGGACACCAGGAAGCGGCAGTTGTTCCATGTCCGCGAGGGCGGCATGGCCATGCGGTACGGCATCGGGGTCGGACGCGCCGGATTCACCTGGGCAGGCGAGGCCTACATTGCCCGCAAGGCGCGCTGGCCGCGCTGGACGCCGCCAGCTGAAATGGTCGCCCGTGATCCCAAGGCCGCAAAATGGCCGCTCGGCATGCCCGGCGGTCCGAAGAACCCCCTCGGCGCCCGTGCACTTTACCTGTTTGACCTGACCGGCCGCGATACCTTGTACCGGATTCACGGCACCAACGATCCCTCATCGATCGGCAAGAACCTGTCATCCGGCTGCATCCGCATGCTGAACCAGGACATCGCCGAGCTGTACCTGCGGGTCACGCTCAAGTCCCGCGTCGTGGTGCTCGACCATCAGGCCGGTTGAACCGCTTTCGCCTGCTTCTTGCGGTTGACCAGAACGATGCCGACGCACACCAGTGTCAGCGCACCGATGAACTCCAGCGTGATTGTCTCGCCCAGGATCAGCCAGCCGAACATCACGCCGAACAGCGGCGTCAGGAAGCCGAACGATGCCATGTCGGATGCCGGGTAGACCGCCAGAACCCTGAACCACATCAGAAACCCGAAACTCACCACCACCAGGACCTGAAAGGCAAACAGGCCGCCGATCATCGGGGTGAAGTCGCGCACCAGGCCGCCGAACACCGGCGCCAGCGGCAGCATGATCGCAGCCGATATGGCAAGCTGGTAGACGAGTTGCATTTCAGGCGACGACCTGGACAACGCCGTCGTGCGCGCCAAGAGCGCTATGCCCGCCCAGCAGAACGCCGCAACCAGGCACATCAGGTCTCCCACCAGGGCATACTCGGTCGCCGGATGATCATTGCGCAGCAAGGCCCAGGCGACACCAGCGACGGCCATCGCCAGTCCGAGCACCCGCAGTGGCGTCAATCGCTCGCCCGGGATCATGAAATGGGCCGCACAGGCCAGCCAGAACGGCATGGTGTAGAACAGCATTGTGGCGCGTGCCACGGAGGTGTAGTCGAAGGCCGAAAACGTCAGCATGAACTCAGCGGCAAACAAGGCTCCGCAAAACAACCCCGGTATCAGGCTGCCGTCGCTGATCGACAATTTGCGCCTTGTGTAAAGTGCATAGAGCAAGACCGGGATCAGGGCGCAAGCCGACCGCAGGGCAGCCTGGAACACCGGCGCCAGCCCGGCATTCACGAGTTTCACCAGCACCTGGTTGATGCCCATCAGCAGTGCAAATGTGACCAGCCAGCCTGCGCCGGCCAGATCAATCCTGTCCTTGCGTTCATCGCTCATCGGCTGAACACCCCCACCATTTCCACATGCGCGGAATATCGGAACTGATCCACCGGCACGACACGATCAAGCCTGAGGCCGCCCTCGACCAGAATGCCGGCATCGCGCGCAAAAGTGCCTGCGTCACAGGACACCCCCACAACTGTCCGGATGCCTTCAGCCGCCGCCAGTTCCGCTGCCTGCCTCGCAGCCCCTGCCCGCGGCGGATCGAACACCGCAGCCGTGACCCCCTTCAGTTCCGGCGCGGTCAGCGGATCGCGCATCAGGTCGTGCGCCCGGGCGATCAACGGTTTCAGGCCGGCCGCACCGCGCATGGCCGCCTGCAATGCTGCGATTGCCGCCTTGTCCGAATCCGCCGCCAGCACCCGCGATGTCTTAGCAAGCCGCAGCCCGAACGCCCCCCATCCGCAGAACAGGTCGGCCACAACCGGATGCCGAGCCAATGCCGGTATGACAATCTGAGCCAGCGCGGTTTCACCGGCCGCGGTGGCCTGGGCGAATCCGCCCGGCGGCGGCGTCACCGCTGTGCCGCCCACGTCCAACACCGGCCGGACGCGCTCGATCAGCATGTCGCCTGACGCGCAGACCCGGGCCAGGTCGAACTCTTCTGCCACATCTGCGATCCGCACTCGTGCGTCCAGGTCCGGGTCATCGACACCGGCGAGATCGCAATCGACACCTGTATCGCTGGCCATGAGGTGAACCCGTTGTGTTTTTTTGAGCTTCAGTGCCGCGACCAGCGCAACCGCAATTTCGGGAGCCCGGGCCAGTTTCGGCACCAGCACCGGACACGTGTCGATCGGCACATGGTCGTGCGAGCGGTGCGCTGAAAACCCGGCTTTGCCATTGGCCACGGTCAGCGTGACCCGTCGTCGCCCGGCGCCATGTGCATCAACCAGTGGCGAGACTTCGATCCCGGACAATCCCTTGCGCGACAGGGCATCGACGACCAGTTGCCGCTTCCACCGGGCGTAGGAGGGTGGCGACCAGTGCTGCAGCAGACATCCGCCGCACTTGCCGAAATGTCCGCAGGCCGGGCTCATCCGATCCGGAGCGGCATCGATCACCTCTGTTATCCGGGCCCGATCAACGTGCACGTCAGCCCGAACCCGTTCACCCGGCAAGGCGTAGGGAACGTAGACACGCGCACCGTCACGGTGCGCCACGCCTTCGCCGCGCGCGCCCATTGCCTCGATGGTCAGCTCAGTCACGCTTCATGCCTTGAACGACGCCAGTGCGGCATGTGCGACCTCTGCACCCCACTCCTGCACGAAATGGCCGGCATCTTCCAGCACCAGAGGTGGCGGGCATCCGCGAATCAGTTCCTGCAGCCCGGTCATCACCGGCACGCCGAGCACCGGGTCTTTCGCGCCTATGACCATGAAACTCTCCCCAAGCCAGTCCTGCTGCCAGAATTCACGCGCCCGCTTCATGGTCTCGATGCCTTCCATGCCCGGTTCAACCATCACCAGTTGCGGGAAACGGCGCACGCCGGCCTTGAAAGCCGCATCGGGAAACGGCGCTTCGTAGGCCGCCGCCTCGGCGGCGCTCAGGTGCGGCACAGCCCGTTTCATCAAAGCGCCGCAGTCCATGTCCGGCCTGCTGGCCACATAGTCCTTCCAGTCCTGAAAGCCGTCGCCGAGGCTCTCGCCGATCGGCATCGCCGTGTTCATGACAATCAGGCGGTCGAAACGTTCCGGCATTTCGATCGGCAGCGTCAGGCCCAGAATGCCGCCCCAGTCCTGCACCACCAGAGTGATGGCGAACAGGTCGAGACGGCTGATCAGCGCCAGCATCATGTCGCGGTGAAAGTGATATGTGTAAAGCGCGTCATTTGCAGGCTTGTCGGACCTGCCGAAGCCCAGCCAGTCGGGCACGACCACCCGCGCCCCGGCTGCCGTGAAAACCGGGATCATGTGTCGGTAAAGGTAGGCCCAGGTCGGTTGGCCCGGCAGGCACAGGAAGGTCTGCAGCGCCTCGCTGGGACCTTCATCCACATAGTGCACCCGAAATCCCTCATAGCCGGGAAGATCATCGACATAGTTTGGCGCGAAATCATAACCCGGCAAATCGTCGAACCGCTCGTCAGGCGTTCTCAGTGCTTCCATGACACAAACTCCGTATGCTCCTTACACCTGTACTTGGCCCCGGGCAGCGGCGCGGCTTTCACGCAGTGCGATGAACCCGCCGGCACCGGCCACGATCGCCGCGCCCAGCCAGGTCCAGGCCGATGGCACCTCCGACCATATAATCCAGCCGATAATGGCGCCCCACACAAGCGCCATGTATTCCTGCGGCGCGACAACCGCCGCGGGCGCATTGCGATACGCCACGATCACCAGGTAATGCGCCAGGCCGCCGATCAGGCCAATCACGACAAATCCGGCGAGATGGTCGGCCTCGGGCAGCTTCCAAGTCCACCAGGCCAGCGGCGCGAACACCGCCAGGGCCACGACCGTGGTCCAGGTGAACATGGTCGTCACGGTTTCGGTCCGAGCCAGCCGTCGCGTGTAGGTGATGCCCAGCGCGAACACCGCGGTTCCCGCGACCAGGATGAGCATTTCCGGCCTGAACGCCTCGGCGCCGGGCCGCACGATCACCAGCATGCCGGCAAAGCCGACAAGTACGGCCAGCCACCTGGCCGGCCCCACCCGCTCGCCCAGCACCGGCACCGACAGCGCAGTGATGAACAACGGCGCCGTAAACGCCACGGCAATGGCTTCAGCCAGCGGCACATACTTCAGGCCCCAGAAAAACAGCGCCAGTGCCGACGACATCAGCACCCCGCGGAACACGTGCGCAACCGGTCTGTTCGTGCGCACCTGGTTTAGTCCTGCAACGTAAAGTGCAATCGCCACCGGGATCAGTCCGAAAAAGTATCTGAAGAAGACAATCTGGACCGCGGCAAACCCCTCCTCGCCATGCCACTTGGCGATCGCATCGGCGATTGAGAACGAGGCAACTGCAACCCACATGGCCAATAGTCCCTGGGCGACACTGCCGGCATCGCGGGTGATTGTCGTGTTTGCGTCCATGGAGCGGATACTACTGCGTGTTGTGCCTGATCAGACATGCCGCAGACACATAGCCTGTGCGCGTATCTGCTGTGTCACAGCGGCGCCAATTGGTGTCTTATAGCAGGCCATGAACTCTCAGACAGCTTCAACAGCAGTAGCCGCCAGTCCACGCGCGCCTTACGGGCTGCTGATCGCCATGGCCGCCATCGGCCCCCTGGCGATGAACATGTTTGTCCCGTCGATGCCGGGTCTGCAGTCCACCTTCCAAGTGTCGTCCGGTGTGGTGCAGCTGACGCTGACAATTTATCTCGCCGGACTTGCCCTGTGCCAGTTGATCTACGGCCCGCTGTCTGACCGCTATGGCCGCCGACCCATGCTGCTGGCCGGGCTGGCCTTGTTTGTCACAGCCAGCATCATGTGTGCGCTGTCCACGTCAATCGAAATGCTGATTGTCGGGCGCGGCCTGCAGGCGGTCGGCGGTGCGGCCGGCATGATCCTGTCCCGCGCCATCGTCCGCGATCTATTCTCACGTGAGCAGGCTGCCTCCGTGCTGGGCTACATCACCATGGCCTGGGTCCTTGCCCCGATGGTGGCGCCGGCCGTCGGTGGCATGCTCGACCAGTGGTTTTCATTCCGGGCCGGTTTCTGGGTGCTGGCCTGCATCGGCTCGCTGGTCTTCCTGACAGCACTCGCCCGCCTGCGCGAAACCAACCAGTCGTTGCAGCCCGATGCCAGCCTCATTCGCGCCAGGCTGTATGCGACCCTGCTGAGGAACAGATACTTTCTCGGCTACACCGCCACCATCTCGTTCGGCAGTGCCGTGTTCTTCTGTTACTTGGCGGTGGCGCCGTTCATCATGGTCACCGTGCGCGGTTACTCTGCCGTCGACTACGGAATCGGGTCCTTGTGCCCCGCACTGGGTTACTGGGCCGGCAACTTCGTGTCCGGCCGCTACTCCATGCGCCTCGGCAACGACCGCATGATCAGCATCGGCAACATGCTCACCCTGGCGGGCGCCGCTCTGCTGCTGGTGTTCGCCCTTGCCGGCTTCACCCATCCCGCCACGCTGTTTCTGCCCATGGCGCTGTGCGCCTTCGGCAATGGCCTGACACTGCCCAACGGCATCACCGCCGCCATATCCGTGGATCCGAAGAACATCGGTTCGGGTGCCGGGCTGGCAGGCTTCGTCCAGATCGGGCTCGGCGCGCTGGCCTCGCAGGGTGTCGGACACCTGCAGGCGACCTGGATCAATTTCGGCTTCTGGGTCATGGCCGTCATGGCGCTGGCGGCAGCGCTTGCACATCGCGCCAATGCGCGGCAATAGTGGCGCCCCATGAGCAATGATTCTTCCAACTCCGCACCAAAGGGCAACCTGACCATGCGCGTGCCGGCGATGCCGGCCGACGCCAACGCCGCCGGCGACGTGTTCGGCGGCTGGGTCATGGCGCAGATGGATCTGGCCGCCGGCATCAGGTCCGGCGAGCGGGCCAGGGGCCGGGTCGTGACCGCCGCCATCAATGCCCTGTCATTCAAGCTGCCGGTGAAGATCGGCGACACGCTGGAGCTCTACACCAATGTGTCGAAAGTCGGCCGGTCGTCCATGACCATCGAGGTCGAAGCCTGGGCGCAGCGTTATCTGACCCATGAGAAAGTCAAGGTCACCGATGCCGATTTTGTCATGGTCGCCGTCGACAAGAGCGGCAGTCCGCGCTCCGTGCCGGACGAGTAACGCTTGATTCATTGTTTCCGGCGGCATCCGCAAGCACCTGAAAAGACTCAAGCTTTCAAAACCCGTTAAACCAGCGATCAGCCCACCGACGGTTCCGCGACTAACGCAAAACCGACCCGGATCTCTCAAAATGCTTGATGTAACAGGTTAACTGGAATCAGACGCCGACGACCTATCGCGCAAGGCTGAAACACCCCCGACCTAGTAATAGCCTTCCGACGGTCCCTTGTACTCCATCAGCGTGTTGCCGCCGTCCGCCACGATCAATTGGCCGGTCACGAAGCTCGCTTCCTCGCCGGCCAGGAACAGGGCCACCTGGCCGATCTCCTCCGGCGTGCCGGGCCGGCCGATGGGTGCCTGCTGGCCCGCAAAAATTTCCTCCGGCGACGACGACGGCGTTTCGATCCAGCCCGGACCGATCCCGTTCACGGTGATGTTGTAGGGCGCCAGTTCAATGGCCTGCGCCCGGGTCATGCCCATGATTGCCGCCTTGGCGGCCGAGTAGATCGTGCCCCTCGGATTCGAAACCAGCGGCCCGGTCACCGAGCTCATGTTGACGATGCGGCCATAGCGACGCTCGATCATCGACGGCACCACCCGACGGGTCACGTTGAACACCGTGGTCAGGTTGATGTCCATGCCGCGGCGCCATTGCTCGTCGGGAATGTCCTGGATCAGCCGCGACGGTTCGTCATGGCCGATCTGCACCATGCCGGCATTGTTGACGACAATGTCGATGGCGCCGAGCGCGGCTTCAGTTGCCGTCACCAGTTCGTCCACCTGGGCAACGTCGGTCAGGTCGCAAGGGTGTGAAAACACACCGTCGCCCAGCTCACGTGCGCGCTCATGGATACGGTCGGTGGTCGAGGTGATCGCAACCTGCGCCCCTGCCTGCTTGAGCAATTTCGCACAGGCAAAGCCGATGCCGCCGCCACTGCCACAGCCGGTCACCAGCGCCACCTTGTCCTTGACCCCTGCCATTGGTTTGGTCCTGCCCGCTTGAATTGCCACAATCCTGTGCGCATGTTTGCAGGCCCAGACCAACCGTGCAACTGAAAGTGCCCCGTCATGAAACGCCGCATGTTTATCGCCCTTGCAACCCTGGCAATCGCAAGCCCGACCGCGCTGGCCGGCTCGCTCAGCTTCGACGTGGCAAAGACGGCATCGTGCGGCTGCTGCAAGGTCTGGATCGAATATATTCGCGCCGCCGGCCACAAGGTCGAGACCTCCGACATGGACATGGGCTCGCTTGCCCAACACAAGATAAAGCTCGGCATCCGGCCGCAATATGCCTCCTGTCACACCGCAACTGTGGACGGCTATGTTATCGAGGGTCACGTACCGTTGGCAGACATAGAGCGTTTGCTGGAACAGCGTCCAAACGCTATCGGCCTGTCAGCCCCCGGCATGCCGGTCGGCTCGCCCGGCATGGAAATGGGCACTTACCGCGAAGCATTCGACGTCGTGCTGGTCAAGCAGGACGGCAGCAGCGAGGTCTGGTCCCGCTACGAGGAACAACAGTAGCCGGCAAACCGAGCGCCTGCCGACAGCGCCTCCGCCTTGGCATGAAACAAACCGGTAGCATCTTGTTCACCAGTTTGCGCGGAAGTGCTGCCAAACAGGTTAAATGAATTTAACGTTACCCCACACATTCGCCGCAGTTCCGCCGAACCGGTGCCATCTGGTTTGTGTCTAACCTGCTCTAAACGTTCAATAAGGAGGAATAAGACATGCTGGTTAAACGCATCATCTCCACTGCCGCGGTCCTCGGCGTCATGGCCGCGTTCGCGGTCGCAGGTTCACCGGTATTCGCAGCCGGCAACAAGCCCGCCGAAGTCACCGTATACGGCAACTACAACAGGGCGGCACCGGCCGAAGACAAGTTCATCCCAGGCCCCGACCCGGTTGAAGGCGTTGCGGAAGGGTTCTATTTCGCCGGCAAGGGCCTGGCTGACGGTGCGCTGGAAGTCGGCGACGGCATCGGCGAAAGCGGCGGCAAGGTTGCCGATGATACGGTCGCCTACGGTCCTCCGGGCCTGGTGTCAGGCACTTTCAAGGGCGTCGGCCGCATCGGTGAAGGCGCGGTACGCGGCGTCGGCGCCATCGGCCACGGCGCAGTCAAGGGCGCCGGCTGCATCGTCACCTTCGGCGCGGGCTGCTAGCTAGCGCGCCGACCATCAAGAACTCAGCACGAAACCTCGACCGACCAATCCGGTCGAGGTTTCTTTTTTGCACGCCCCAAATTGCTCCCAATACGGATCGAAATGCTGTATTAGGGCGATTGCAATCACTCTTGGGGAAGTGTCATGGCGAAACGTGTGCTGGTTCACAGAGCTGACTCAATCTACGATGACCGCCCCGACACGCAGTACCAATTCCCCAGCCAGTACCTGAGCAGAATGAAACCCTGTGAGGGGGATTGGATCGTCTACTACGAACCGAGAAAAGGCGGCGGTCGCCTTGGCTACAACGCGATTGCCAAAGTACAGGAAATCATCTCTGATCCTTCAAAAGCGGGAATGTACCTTGCAGTCATCGAAGCAGGTAGTTTCCTGCCCCTAGAACAATTTGTACCCTATCAAGTCAGCAACACCTTCTATGAATCTGACCTCGATGCCGGAGATGGGTCGTTGATCCAGGGGAAGATGCAATCTGCGGTGCGCCCCATTTCGGATGACGACTTTCTGAAAATTTTGCAGGCCGGCATACCAAGCAGTCACTCAGTTCTTCCGAGACAAGATGAGCAAACCGGTTTCGCTGAACCGGGTCAAGATTTCGCCTTTGAAACTGAACGCCCGGTCGTAGAGCAGCTGATCACCCGCAAAGTGAGAGATCGCGTGTTTCGGACAAAAGTGCTTCAGGCCTACGACTCCCGCTGCGCGATAACAG
>JBCCVY010000073.1:0-11872 GCA_039194725.1 Pseudomonadota bacterium | reverse complement strand
TTGCGATGCGGCTGAAACACCAGGTGAGCAGGTCCAGCGGACCTGTCCGTTCATGTTCGACCATGTAACCAAGCTCCCATCAACGCCCGAATTTCCCCTTTCGAACCACCAGCGCTCCATGCCTGGCGTTGATGGTTGGAAAGATGAAACTGCGGCGGCTCCGTCCGGGAGCCGCCTCGCGGTGTTTCAGATTACTTGGCCAGACCCAGCTGACGCAGGTAGGTCAGGTGCGCTTCCACCAGAGCCTTGGCTTCCGGCGTGGTGGCAAACTCAGGCCATGTTGCCTGGGCAGCTTCACGGAACTTCTGCAGCTCTTCAGGTGCCCACTGGGACAGGGTCACGCCTTTTTCACGCAGGGAAGCAGCTGCCTCGGCGTTCTTCTTCTCAAACGTCAGAGCAGTGCGCAGGGCCAGCGCTTCCATGGCAACCTTCATGATGCGCTGGTGGTGTTCCGGCATGGCGTCAAACTTGGCCTTGTTGCAGGCCAGGTGGTCAGACGGCATCGAGTGGAAGCCCGGGAAGTTTGCATACTTCACGATGTCATACAGGCCGAGACCGACATTGTTGGCGAGGCCGGACGCATCCGCACCGTCAATGATGCCTGACTCAAGTGCGGTGAAGATTTCGGTGAAGTCCATCACGATCGGTTTGGCGCCGAGCTTCTCGAAGATCTGGGTTTCCATGCCGGGAGGCGAGCGGAACTTCCAGTCCTTGAAGTCGGATACCTGGGTGATCGGCTTGCTGGAGGCAAATGATTCCTGCCCGTAAACCCACCAGCCGATCAATTCCATGTCGAACTTGTTGTAGAGTTTCTGCGCAGCTTCAAGGCCACCCCCGTAGTACAGCCAGGACAGCTGCTGGTACGGTGTTTCATAACCGCCCATGATGTCGCCGACAAACTGGAATGCCGGGTTCTTGCCGGTCTGGTATGAACCGCCGGTCATGTCGCAATCAAGAATGCCTGTTGCGGCCGCGTCGAAGGTCTCGACCGACTTGACCACCGAAGACGAGTAGAACATTTCGATCTGGATTTCGCCGTTGGACATTTTCTGAATGTCATCGACATATTGAGCTGCCAGCTTGCCCGATGGCGTTTCCGGCGCGTAGTGGGTCTGGATGCGCAGCTTGGTCTCTGCGGCATTGGCGGTGGCGCTCAACCCGGTGGCCAGCAGGGCTGCGGTGGCGACGCCGGCAAGTATACTCTTGATCAACATAATAAGCTTTTCCTCCGTTAGTGTGGCCGCCTGTCCGGCTGGCCATCTTGTTTGTGCGTGATTTCAGATCTTTGATGCCTGAACGCCGAAGTCGACCGGCGCAAGCCGGCTCCCTCTTGGCCTCAACGATACGGCGCATAGCAGGGGCTGGCAATATAGGATTGTCAGACAATCTGCCGGTTTTTCGATAATTGCTTTCCGCCAGCAACCCAACTAATCTTGTGTTGTTGCAGGCATGGTTGGCGCATGCGCACAGTTGGCCGAAGCGGAAATTGTCTGACAATATGAAGCAATCCAAACAATATCAATCACTTGCTCAGGGCACAGAGGTTAAACGCCGGTACGCTGCCGTGGCACGGCAGATTGCGGCTTACGTTGCAGAGCAAGAGATGAAACCCGGCGACCGCCTGCCGTCCGAACACAAGCTTGCCCGACAGTTCAACATTTCGCGCGCCACGGTGCGTGAGGCGATCGTAGCCCTGGAAGTGTTCGGTCTGGTTGATGTGCGGGTCAATTGCGGCGCGATCATCTTGGATCCGCATGCGTCAACGGCCCTCGACCAGGGCGGCGTGTTGAGTGCCTGCGTGGCCGGAGAGGGACTGGCGGAAGTGGCGCGGTTCCGGATCCTGTTGGAAGCCGACGGCGCCAGGCAATCGATCGCCAATGGCGGCGTTGACTGGGAAAGCGCGCTGGTCGCGGCCCACCACCGGCTGGCGCACGTCGAGTTCAGAATGAAATCCGGGTCGGCGACAAATTATGAGCTGTGGCGGCAGTGCGACTGGGAGTTTCATGAAGCACTGGTTTCGGGTTGCGGGTCGCAACTGCACATGAAACTTCACAAGGCCGCTTTCGACCAGTTCAGAAAAGTGGTTGCACTGGAATACCGCGCCGTGGGTTTCCGGGGCTTGCGCATTATCGAAGAGCACAAGGCGATACTCGATGCAGCACTGGCCAGAGACGGTGACGCCTGCGCGGCGGCACTTGAGCGGCACATTACGGCGTTCTTCAACACCGCAAACCGTCCAACACCGGCGAAGCGGGCGGTTGCGTCATGAAGCTTGCGATCATCGGCCTAGGCGTCATGGGCCGCAACCTGGCGCTGAATTTCCGCGATGCTGGTCATCAATGCGTGGTCTGGGACCCGTGGCCGCAGGCACGTAACTGGAATGTCGACGGCATCGAGATTTGCGACACCATGGAAGCGCTGGTCAACAGTCTGCCAGTGCCCAGCATTGTCCTGCTGATGGTCAAGTCGGGCCGCCCGGTTGCCGAGTTGACCGAGCAACTCACAGGGTTGCTGGAAAAAGGTGACATCATCATTGATGGCGGCAATTCAAACTACCTGGATACCGAAAACAATGTCTTGGTGTGCCGCAAGTCTGGCGTCCACTTTGCCGGTCTTGGCGTGTCCGGCGGTGCGGAAGGTGCGCGACAGGGGCCCTCCATGATGCTGGGCTGTGCCGGTGAGCTGCGTATTGCGCTGGAACCGTTGCTGGCCAATGTGGCGGCCCGGCACGATGGCAGACCATGTCTGGGCTGGTTTGGGGAAGGTGGCGCTGGGCACTTCGTCAAGATGGTTCACAATGGCATCGAGTACGCCGTCATGCAGGCCATTGCCGAAAGCTGGCAATTGCTTGAACTGGCTGGGCTGACCAGCTTTGCCGCCGGCAGACAACTGGAAATCTGGTCGAACGGACCGCTGGCCGGATACTTGATGGAGATTTCCGGCGAGGTGTTGCGAGCCGATGGCCCACAGTCGGATGCCCTGCTGGTCGACCTCGTGGACGATGCTGCAGGACAGAAGGGAACCGGCGGCTGGTGCATCAGTGAGGCGGTCAGCCTCGGTGTGCCGGTGCCGTCCATCATGGCAGCCGTCACCATGCGCCAGGTGTCGTCGCATGAGGAACTGCGGGTGCTACCGGAGGTTAGGCCGGGAACAGATGCCGAGGTCACAGTGGAAGCTGTTCATGATGCTCTGCTGTGTGCCGTGGCGCTAGGGCTGGCACAGGGCGCACACCTGCTAACGGTGGCCAGCCGCGAGTACGACTGGAAAGTGCAACTGGCAGAGGCGGCGAGGGTGTGGCAACAGGGTTCGATCCTGCGCATGGCCATGCTTGACAAGTTTGCCGATCCGGCCGCCCTGTTCGACACGGCATCAGGGCATGCGGACGGATTGCGCGAGTGCGCCGCCGCAGCATCCAAGGCAGCGGTGCCGGTGCCGGTGATGTCTGCCAGTCTGGCTTACCTGGATTCCTGTTCGGCGGACCGATTGCCGACGGCGCTGGTGCAGTTGCAGCGCGACAGGTTTGGCGCCCACGGCCTCAAGCACAAGGAAACCGGCGAGATGTTCCACGGTCCCTGGCAGGAGGCCGACACATGATCGTCGTGGTGATGGGCGTGTGCGGATGCGGTAAGACGACTATCGGACGCAAGCTGGCGAGCCGGCTTGAAGCGACCTTTATCGAGGGAGACGAGCTGCATCCTGACAGCAACAGGCGCAAAATGACCGCCGGTATTCCGCTAGATGATGATGATCGTGGACCCTGGCTCGATGCCATTGCGGCAAGGGCTGCCGGATTGTTGTCCACCACACCACGCGTGGTGGTGTCTTGTTCTGCTCTGAAACGCAGCTATCGCGACAGGTTGCGTGCCGCCGACCGGGACCTGCGCCTGGTGCATCTGACCGGCAGCACCGCCTTGCTGCGAACCCGCATGAACGAACGTCGTGGGCACTTCATGCCGGCCGGACTGCTGGACAGTCAGCTGGCCGCCCTGCAGGTGCCGGATGCCGACGAGACAGCCATCAACCTGGACATCGCCGAAGAACCGGATGCCATCGTCGACCGGGCACTTGCGTTCCTGAAATCCATTAAACCTTCAGATCCAACCAAACCAAAGGAAACTCAAATATGAGCAGCAAACCACGTGTCGGCTTTATCGGCGTTGGCCTGATGGGCCACGGCATGGCCAAAAACATTCTTGCCTCGGGCTATGAGCTGACCATCATGGGGCACAAGAACCGCAAACCGGTCACCGACCTGGTCAAACGCGGCGCCAAGGAGGCCAAGAACGCTGCCGCCCTGGCCAAGGCAAGCGACGTCATTTTCCTGTGCGTTTCATCATCGGCGCAGGTCGAGGAGCTGGTTCGCGGCAAGTCCGGCATCGCAGCCGGCGCTGCCAAGGGAACCATTGTCGTCGACACCTCGACATCTGATCCCACGTCGACGCTGGAACTGGCAGCGGAACTGAAAGCAATTGGCGTCAAGCTGATCGATGCGCCGCTTGGGCGGACACCCAAGGAGGCGGAAGAAGGCCGCCTGAACACGTTTGTCGGCTCTGATGCAAAGACGCTGAAGCAGCTGCGACCGCTGATTGAAACCTGGGCGGAGAACATCATTCATGTCGGACCGCTGGGCAATGGGCACAAGATCAAGCTGATCAACAACTTCATCGCCATGTCGTATTCCGCCGTGTGGGCAGAGGCCTATACCGCGTGCACCATGACCGGCGTCGACCAGCAGACCCTGTACGACGTGGTCAAGGCCGGCGGCATGTATTGCGGCAATTTCGAGAACATGAGCAAGTGGGTGATCGGCCGCGATCCCAAGGCGCATGAGTTTGCCATTCGCAACTGCCTCAAGGACCAGCGCTATTTCAACAACATGATCGAGGCATCCGGCATGGCAGCGATGGTCGCGCCGGCGGTGAAACAGTCCTACGCCATGGCGGTTGCGAAAGGTGATGGCGAGCGTCACATGCCGATGATGTCCGACGTGGTCGGCGAGCTGAACGGCATCAAGTTCAAGAAGTAGGGGACGACAACACGCTGCGAAACCTTCACGTCACCCCAGCGAAGGCTGGGGTCCAATCCTGCTGATCCGAAAATTCTGTCAGGTTTTGGATGCCAGCCTGCGCTGGCATGACGGATGTGGTCTTTCGAAGTTGAAGACGACTGTTGAGTCACAGCCCATATCAACATTGTCATCCTCGGGACAAGCCCGAGGATGACAAAATGGGTCGGGTTTTCACACGCGCGCTCGCGCCATCGGCATGAAGGCTGCGCTTGGACGACGGATGCGACGGAAACTACACCAGCCGGTCGCGCGGCTCCTTGCCGGCGAAGAAGGCGTCCAGGTTGTCCAGCGCCCGGAAGCCCATGGCGTCCCGGGTTTCGCGGGTGGCGCTGCCGATGTGGGGCAACATGAAGATGTTGGCATGCTCGGCAAACGCAGGGTTGCCACCGGGCTCGGTGGCAAAGCAGTCCAACCCGGCGGCCGCTATGTGGCCTGACCTGATGGCGGCCAGAAGATCGTCCTCGACGATCAGTGCCCCGCGTGCGCTGTTGACGATGATGGCACCTGCCGGCAGCAGGGCGAGGCGGTCTGCATTGATCAGGCCAGTTGTATCCGGCGTTGCCGGACAGTGCAGTGACAGGAAATCCGACACCGGCAGCAACGTCTCTACTTGTTCGTGATAGGTCGCGCCGTGTTCCAGCTCGGCCGGCAGCCTGGAACGGTTGTGGTAATGCACCTGCATGTCGAAGCCGCGGCAGCGTTGCGCCATGACCTGGCCGACGCGTCCCATGCCGACGATGCCGACACGTTTGCCGGTAACCTGGGTGCCGACCATGAATGACGGACTCCAGGATTTCCAGTTGCCCGAGCGCACCATGTGATCGCCTTCCGGCGACCGGCGCGCTGCGCCCAGCATCAGCAGCATGGCAATTTCGGCAGTAGCGTCAGACAGCACGTCCGGCGTGTTGGTGACGACGATGCCTCTTTGTTTGAACGCAGCAAGATCGCAGTGATCCACGCCGACCGAGTGATTGGCGATGATCTTGGTGCGCTCAGACAGCCTGGCGACTACATCTGCGGTGAAGATTTCCGAATGGCACGGCAAGATCGCGTCCACCTTGGAACTCATGGCGACAATCTCGTCGGCGCTGGAAATGACGTCGTCCTCGTTGAGAATGACGTCATAGTCGCGCGCGGCACGCGCCTGGGTGTTGTCGGAAAGTTTTCTGGAGATCCAGACTGTCGGTTTGGGCATGCTTGTTTCAATTCAAGTTGGGATGGAATGGCGGCCGGCTCAGCGCTTGCGGATGCATTCATCCCAGTAGTCGTATGCCACCAGCGACAGCACCGAGACGGCAATGATCCAGAACGGCAGGCCACCCCAGAAGCCGGCAAACCCGGTCGAGATGCTGTGTGCCAGCCCGAGGATGAAGGTGAACAGCAGCGCCAGGCCGATGAAGCCGGTTAACTTTCTGATGTTGTGCATGTCCATGTTTTCTTACTCCGTGCTGCACCTGTGCAGGTGCTGATCATTCATTTGCCAGGGACCCGAGCAGCCATTGCGCGGTGGTCATCAGGCGATCGTCCTGCTCGCCCGAGCCTATCAGTTGCACGCCGATGGGCAAACCATCGGCACCGGACAGCAGCGGCAGGTTGACAGCCGGCACGCCGGCCGTCGTCCATACGGTGCAGAACACCGGGTCACCGGTACCGTCGGTTTTCAACGGAGCCTCGCCGGCGGCGGACGGCGCGATGACTGCGTCATAGTCATGAAAGAACTCTTCGAAATAGGCCTCGGCGCCGGCCACCATGGAAAGCGCCTCTGCGTACTGGGCATCCGTGTAAGCCCGGCCACGCTCCACAACCGGTTTCAGCGTGTCGCTGATCTCATCCCAGTGCTTTTCAAAGTCGTTGGCAAGGTGCCTGGCGATCTCATATTCGTGGACTGTTTTCTGATGATCGACCAGGGCGGCAACCGACTTCGGCGCGGCAATGCGTTCGACCCGGTCGCCAAGCGCGGCCAGCATGTCTTCCAGGCCGGCGCGGGCATCGTCGGCCAGGCGGTCATGGAACGGCATGTCCAGCCATACCAGGTCGGGTTCGACCAGCGGCTCGCGGCCCAACCCGGCTGAGGCAGACGGCAGCGGGCGTGGCAGGCTTGCCGGATCGCGCGGATCGTAACCGGACAGGGCATCTGCCAGCATGCATACATCTTCCAGCGACCGCGCGAACACGCCAACCTGGTCGAGGGTGACAGATGTCTGCAGCACGCCGGTGCGGGAGATCGTGCCGCGGGTGGGCTTGAAGCCGAATATGCCGCAGAACGATGCGGGCCTGATGATGGACCCGTTGGTCTGGCTGCCGATCGCCAGTGGCACGTGGCCGGCGGCAACCGCCGCCGCTGAGCCGCTCGATGAGCCGCCCGGCGTATGGGCCTGGTTGTGCGGGTTCGAGGTCCGGGCCGGGTTGAGGAACGCAAACTCGGTGGTGACCGTCTTGCCCATGATGACGGCGCCGGCCTGGCGCAGCCGGGCGGTCACCTGGCAGTCGATCTCGGCGATTGTGCCGGCGCGGGCCGGGCTGCCGCATTCTGTCGGCATGTCCTTGACATCGAAAATGTCCTTCAGGCCCACGGGGACACCGTGCAGCGGCCCCAGCGTGCGGCCCTTGCGGCGCAGGTCATCCAGTTCACGGGCCTGGGCAATCGCTTGTTCGCCGTCAAGATGCACCCAGGCGCCGATGCCGGCATCGGATTCGGCAATGCGTTCCAGGCAGGCCTCGACCAGTTGCTGCGAGGTGATCAGGCCGTCGGCAATCTGCCGCCTGGCTTCACTGGCTGTCAGTTGACACAACATGTGCGGAATCAGGCCTTTCAGGTCGCAACGGTTATTTCTGGTACTCGCCGAACAGGTAGTCGGGGAACCAGAGCGCGATACCCGGGAACTGGTACATCAGCACCATGGTCAGGATGACGATGGCCAGATACGGCATGATACCGCGGAAAATCTGCATCAGTTCGATCTGACCCTTGAGCACCCCTTTCAGGTAATAGGCCGACATGGCCATGGGCGGGGTCAGGAACGAGGTCTGCAGGTTCAGTGCGACCAGCATGGCGAAGAAGTAGGGGTTGACACCGAACTGGTCGAGCAGGGGCAGGAAGATCGGCACGAAGATAATGACGATTTCAGACCATTCCAGCGGCCAGCCCAGCAGGAAGATGATGGCCTGCGCCATGACCAGGAACTGCCATGGCGCGAGATTGAACGAGGCAACCCACTCGGCAATCACGTCATGGCCGCCGAGATAGGAAAACACCGACGCAAAGGTCCACGAACCGACGAACAGCCAGCACACCATGGCCGTCGCCTTGGCGGTCAGGTAGACGGACTGCTTGAGCATGGACCAGTTGAGCGCGCCGTAGATCAGGGCGAGGACCAGACCGCCGAGCGAGCCCATGGCGGCGGCTTCGGCCGGTGTCGCCAGACCGCCCAGGATGGAGCCCAGCACCAGCATGATGAGCACGGTCAACGGCACGAACGATATCAGCAGGTTCAAGTAGATCTCGCGGACCGGCGGGATATCCTCCTGCTTGGGTTTCGGTGCGATGCCCGGATTGATGGCCACCCGGATGATCACGTAGACGATGTAGAAGCCCGCGAGGATTAGCCCCGGGAACACGGCAGCCGCATACAGCCTGAGCGGCGACAGCTCCGCGATTGCCGCATACACGATCAGCATGATCGACGGCGGGATCAGAATGCCGAGTGTGCCGCCGGCGCAGATGACGCCGGAGGCGAACTCCTTGTTGTAGTTGGCGTTGGCCATGGCCGGAAACGCCAGCAGGCCCATCAGCGTTACGACTGCGCCGACAATGCCGGTGGCGGTGGAGAACACCGCGCAGGTGATCAGGGCGGCAATGGCCATCGATCCGGGCAGATTGCGGGCGGCCATCTGCAGCGAGTAGAACAGCTTGTTGATGATGTTGGCGCGCTCGACCACATAGCCCATGAACAAGAATAGCGGGATGGCGACCAGGGTGTCGTTCTCCATCACCGAATAGGTGTTCTGGTTCAGCAGATAGAAAATCTGGTTCTGGAAAAAATCGCCGAAAGTGCTGATCGAATCGGCCTTGTAGTAGGCGTAGTAGCCAAAGCCGACGCCCATGGCGATGAGGGTGAACGCAATCGGAAAGCCCAGCAGCACCAGAACGATGAACAGGGACAGCATGAGGATGGCGACTTCAGGGTTCGTCATTTTCTATTGAACTCCAGCGGCAGCAGCGCGAGTAAAAGGTGTCTTGATCAGGATTTGTCGGCAACCGGGTCAGGATCTGCAAGCAGGTCCTCGGTCTCGCGCACGTCTTCGAGCCGTTCCAGCCAGATGCCTTCGCGCATCGCCTTCCAGCAGCGCAGTATCTCGGCAACGCCCTGCACGATCATCAGGAACCCGGCCAGCGGAATCAGGGTCTTGAAGAAGTAGATCTGGATGCGGGCAGGGGAGTTCCAGCTCACCTCCAGATAGCGCCAGCTGTCGCGGGCGATCTCGGCGCCGAACCAGAACAGGGCCAGCATGCCGGGGAAAAAGAAGGTGACATAGAGTATGAAATCCAGCGTCGCCTGGGTCTTGACCGGCAGCAGGCGATACAGAACATCGCCGCGCACATGGGTGTCCTGGGCCAGCGCGTAAGGCCCTGCCATCAGGAACAGGGCGCCGTACATCTGCACCATCATGTCAAATGCCCACACCGTCGGCGCGTTCAGCACGTAGCGCACAAACACCTCATAAGACACTGAGAATGTCAGGATCAGAATGCACCATCCAAAGGCACGGCCGACCCAGATGCTCAGGCTTTCGATGGTGTGAATAATGGTTGTCACAGATCCGCCTCCCTACAGCGTTTCAAGGTTCTGGCAAAACCGGAACCACGCTCCCAATGTCGTTTTTCGCTTTGACTGCAAGACCCGGTGCCCACGGTGCCGGGAGCTGCCACGTATAATCAGAAATCCGGAGAGCTGATGCTCAGCTCGCCGCAACTGACAATGGCCCAAACTGAACCCCCGCATCCGGTTCAGGGATGCGGGGACAAATTGTAATCAGCCGAAGTGATGCTTGTATGCCAGCTTGTAGTCAGGCTGGTTCAGGTTCAGGTAATTCATCACATTCTTGGCATATGCCTTCTGCGATTCAATGACCTTGGCGAAGAACGGATCTTCCTTGGAAATGCGGTCAACGACGACATCCCAGGCTTTCAGCTGTTCGGCCATCACCGAATCCGGAGTGCGGTAGACGTTGACGCCCTGATCGTCGCGCAGTTTCACCAGGTCGTCCGCATAACGCTTGGTGTTGTTCCAGTAGAAGTTGGAGTTCTCCGCTTCCGACGCGTGTTTCAGAATTGCCTTCAGTTCATCCGGCAGGCCTTCGAACAACTGCTTGTTGAAGGTGACTTCGAAAAACTCCTGGCTCTGATGGAAGCTGGCCAGGTGATAGTGCTTGGACACGTCCTGCATGCCGAAGTCACGGTCAGAGGTCGGGTTGTTGAACTCCGCCGCATCGATCAGGCCGGACTTCATGGCGGGCTGAATCTCGCCGCCGGGCAACTGCACCACCGACATGCCCATTTCGAGCAGAACGTCGGCAGCCAGGCCAACCGTACGGTATTTCAGGCCCTTCATCTGCGATGCGTCTTTGATCTCTTCCTTGAACCAGCCGAGCGGCTGCGCCGGCATGGCCGAGTTGAAGAACGACACCACGTTGAGGCCGAGCGAGCCCATCAGTTCGTCAAACAGTTCCTGGCCACCGCCATAGTGGACCCAGCCGAGCACTTCCTGGGACGACCAGCCGAAGCACGGGCCGGTGCCGAACAGGGAGGCGGATTTGGACTTGGAGTACCAGTAGGCCGGCACATAGTGGGCCGCATCAAGCACACCGCGGTGCACCGCGTCCTGCATCTGGCTGGTCTTGACCACCGAGTTCACCGGCAGCAGGTCGATCTTCAGGTCCTTGCCGGCCATCGCATTGACGCGATTGACATAGGACTGGGCATTTTCAAGGAAAATACCACCGCCCCAGGCGGCCTGCATCTTGATTACCTTTGGTTCTGCGCGTGCGACGGCCGGGGATGCAAGGCCGGCAACAGTTGCCACACCGGCACCGGTGAGGAACTTGCGGCGCGACGCAACGGCGGTCTTCGCCTTCGAAATATCAGTCATCGTTTTCTCCCTAAAAGCCCGGTCTTACTCAATCCGACGGGCAGTGCGGCCACACTAAAAGGTATGCCCCGGCATGCAAGACAAGTTTCCACATTGTGATCGAATTGCCGTCTTGTGGCTGAAATCCGGGCATTCTGAGAAAACGGCCATCATGATGTCGGTACTCGCAATGCGTGCAGGGTGATGAAATGCACATCCTCCGGCCGCCAATTGCCGCAAGGTCAGCACAACGGCAAAGAAAAACAACTCTCCGTCCCGAGGAACAAAGCCATGACTGCCCAGCATCACACCCCCTTCACCAAGACCATTGTCGGTTCCGCCCAGCGCCTGTTCCGTTCCAAAAAGCATCACGGCCTGCTGGCCAGCAGCCATATCGACGCGCGCACAATGCGCGACATCGGCGTCAATCCGGTCGGGTTCAACTGATGAGCCGGGTGCGCGTCTGCCGCCCGCCAAGTTGTGCGATTGGAGTTCCCGCGGGCTGAAACAAAGGCGCCCGCCGGACAATGTTCGCCGGCCCCGACTACTGCGGCGGCATGCTTGCCGACAGCATTTCGACAATCGACTGAGGGTTTTTGAAGCGGTTGTTCTTGTTTGCTTTGGCAATCTCAATCAGTCGCGGATTGATGGCGAGACCCACCGATGTCCCGATGCG
>JBCCVY010000072.1:0-11899 GCA_039194725.1 Pseudomonadota bacterium | reverse complement strand
TCTACGGCGACAACGGTTCAGGCATGCACTGTCACCAGTCGATCTGGAAGGGCGGCGAACCGATGTTTGCTGGCAACCAGTATGCCGACCTGTCGGAAACCTGCCTTTACTACATCGGCGGCATCATCAAGCATGCCAAGGCGCTGAACGCCTTCACCAACCCGTCCACCAACTCCTACAAGCGTCTGGTGCCTGGCTATGAAGCTCCCGTCCTGCTGGCATATTCGTCGCGCAACCGGTCAGCCTCGTGCCGTATTCCGTGGACGGCGTCACCGAACGGCAAGCGGGTTGAAGTCCGCTTCCCGGACCCGACCGCCAACCCGTACCTGGCGTTCTCCGCCATGGTGATGGCCGGCATGGACGGCATCATGAACAAGATCCACCCTGGCGATCCGATGGACAAGGACCTGTATGACCTGCCGCCGGAAGAGCTGCAGGACATTCCGACAGTTTGCGGTTCGTTGCGCGAGGCGCTTGAATCCCTCGACGGCGACCGGGAGTTCCTGAAAGCCGGTGGCGTCTTCTCTGACGATCAGATCGATGCCTATCTCGACCTGAAAATGGAAGAAAACATGCGTTACGAAATGACACCGCATCCGGTCGAGTTTGATCTGTACTACTCCGTCTAGACCGATCCGGTTTGTCCGGACGCTCTTGCCGGACTGACAGTTGGGGCTGGTTTTTGCTTCGTCGAGCAGGAACCAGCCCTTTTGTCTGGCGACAAGACAATCATTAACCATTCAGTAACCGACACACGTCTTACTGACTCAGCGACAGGTTCGTGATTCTCTGAGCGGAACAAGCGATGGACAGTTTTTCCAAATTTGGTGTTTGCCTGATATGCATGCTGGCAATGGTCCTGTTTGCCGTTACACCAAACTCCGCAAGCTCGCGTGGCATTACCGGCATTTCGGACACCCCCGCAGTGGCAAACGCGCCGGTCTCACGGTAACTCGAGCCCACCCCGATTGGCAGATGGCGCCTGACCAGCAACAAGCCGTCGGTTCATCTACAAACTCCCTTGTCAACGCCGCTGTCCTGGGCCAGTTTCACCGCCTCTGAAACCGAGCGGGTTCTTCTTCAATGACAGACATTGGCGGCAAGCGCTCTGAACTGCTGAGCGACTGGCGGTTACTGCTGTTCGGCACGCTGGCGTCGTTGGCGTCAGCTCCCGGCCAGACACTTGTGATATCGCTGTTCAATGCCGACATCCGCAGCGCCTTCGACCTGAGCCACGGCGAGTTCGGCACTGCCTACATGATGGCGACCCTTGCCAGCGCTGTTGTGATCTTGTGGTCGGGCAAACTGATCGACCGGTTTGATTTGCGTGTTGTGTTCGCCGTCACGACTTTGGGGCTGTGTGTGGCCTGCCTGGTGGCAGGCAGCAGCACCGGCTGGATTTCTCTTCTGCTGGCCCTGTTCCTGCTGCGCCATTTCGGCCAGGGCCTGATGACCCATATCGCGGTGACCTCGGTGAAACGTTATTACCAGACTGTGCGCGGCAAGGCGTCGGCGATCGTCAATCAGGGTTTTACACTGGCTGAAGCCACCCTGCCCATTACCATTTCAGCCCTGATCCTGACCGTCGGCTGGCGCAACTCGTGGTATGTGCTCGGCCTGATTGCTGCGTGCATCGTGTTACCGCTGCTGCTGGCGCTGATTGCCGATCACCGCCGCCGTCATGGCCGCTACCTGGACCGGATGTCGATACTGGACACCGAAACGGTCTCACCGGATGCTTCCGGGGCGCAGCGCCAGTGGACCAGGACAGAGATGCTGCGTGATGTGCGGTTTTACGGCGTGCTGCCGGTCGTGCTGGCGCCGTCGTTCCTGAACACCGGCCTGATGTTTCACCATCAGCACATCGTCCAGTCGAAAGGCTGGGATCTGCAGACCTGGTATCTGTTGCTGATGGCGTACGCGGCCTCGTCGATTGCGTTTTCCATGCTCGCAGGGGCCATGGTCGACAGGACCGGCGCCCGCCGGCTGATGCCGCTGTTTACGTTGCCCATGGTGGCAGGCGGGCTGAGCCTAATGGGGGGAGCCAATGATGTCTGGATCTTCGGCGTACTTGTCTCGTTTGGCGCTGCCGCTGGCATGACCGGCGCCGTTACCGCACCGTTCTGGGCCGAAGTCTACGGTGTGCAGCACCTGGGCGCGATCAAGGCCGTCGCGACAGCCGTCATGATCTTTGCAAGTGCCATGTCGCCTGCCATCTACGGCGCCATGTTCGACGCCGGCATTACCGCGCCGGCGATCGGCATGCTCAACATCGTAATTGTGCTGGCCGCCTCAGCATGCGCGTGGCTGGCACTGCGCAAGTCATGAGCGCCGATACCTATGATCCGCCGGCGGACACGGGCCTAGATGTCATCCACCTAGATGACGACCTGCTTGTTCTGGATAAGCCATCCGGGCTTCTGTCGGTTCCCGGCAAAGGTCCTGAATTGGCAGATTGCGTTGAAGCCCGTGTCCACAACATCCACCCCGGGGCGCTGGTCGTGCACCGGCTGGACCGCGATACGTCGGGGGTGTTCGTTATGGCCATGAACGCCAATGCCCAGCGCCATCTGGGACTGCAGTTTGAACGCCGGCATCTGTCGAAGACCTATCAGGCAGTTGTGACCGGACGGTTACAGGCAGATGCAGGAGAGATTGACCTGCCATTGATCGCTGACTGGCCAAACAGGCCGCTACAGAAAGTGTGTCATGACACAGGCAAGCCGGCGTTGACCAAATGGCGTGTGCTGTCGCGCAGTGGCGCCTCTACCCGGATGGAATTGTTCCCGCATACCGGCAGATCGCATCAGCTGCGTGTTCACCTGAAGGAAATCGGTCACCCGATACTCGGCGATCCGCTGTACGGTGATGCTACTGCCGCCCCCCGGCTTATGCTGCATGCCCATATGCTGACAATTCGTCATCCCAGCGGCGGTGCGGAAACAACATTTTGCGCGGACGTGCCATTCTAGAAGAGGGTTTGTCAGTAGCTCCCGGCTGCCGTGTTCTGCTAAAATGTCGACATGACCTATGACATTGTCTTTTCTCTCGCAACGATCCTGCTGGTCAACGTGCTGTCCTGGCTGACGCCCGGTCCGAACATGCTCGCCGTGATCAGTGCTTCAGTCAGCAACGGCTGGCGCGCCGGGCTGATCACCGGGCTTGGCATCAATGCAGGCGGCCTGGTCTGGGCCTGTATGGCCGTGATGGGTGTGACGTCCCTGTTTGAGCTGTTCCCGCAGTTCGTACTCTGGTTCAAGCTGGCGGGTGCCGGCTATCTGCTGTGGCTCGGTTTCAAAACGCTTCAAAAGGCAGTATCGGTTTCAGTGACTTCCTTGACGGTAGAGCAGTCACATCTGGCAGGTTGGACTGCTTTCAGGACCGGATTTCTGGTCATAGCCACCAACCCGAAAGCCGCGCTGTTCTTCGGCTCCATATTGACTGCATTTGTTCCGGCCAATGCACCGGCCTGGTATCTCAGCACAGTGATCGTGATATGCATGACTGTCGGGCTGGTGGGCCACACAATTACCGCAACCGTGTTTTCGTCTCGTACGGTAGTGCGTCGGTTCCAGGCCGCCCAGCGCAGCATCAATGCATGCTTCGGCGTATTGTTCGCATGTCTAGGTTTGACCGTTGCCTGGGGTGCGTACAAGCGCTCCTAGCGGCTTTCACTGAATGGGTGGCCACCAGTCGGCCGGCAGTTGTCCGGTTGTCACGGCGTACAAGAGCGCAGAAACCGTCAACACTGACAAAGCCGTTGTAACCAGGACGCACGCGGTCGCGCGCTCGACCCAGACGCCGTACTGCTGGGCCATCACAAACACGTTGGTCGCCGTCGGCAAGGATGCCAGCAGCACTGCGGTAAATACCCAGACGGGCTCGAAATTACCGACATAACTCAACACGAAATACATGGCGACCGGATGCACGATCAGCTTGATGGGCACGATGTAGCCCAGCGCCAGCGGCATCCGCTTGAGCGGGCGCAGGGCCAGCGTCACACCCATTGCAAACAGGGCGCACGGGGCGGCTGCCTGAGCCAGGTAATCGATCAGGCGCTGCAGAGGCACCGGCGTCGGCAGTTCCAGTATGGCGAAGGAAACACCGACTGCGGTTGCGATGATAAACGGGTGGAATGCGATTTTCCGCAGGACGTCGACAAGCAAACGGCCGGCAGACTGTTTCTGCTTGCCAGACACTGCCATCAGGGCCGGTGTCAGGGCAAAATGCAGAATGTTTTCAAAGCAGAATATGATCGCGACCGGTATCGCAGCCTTTTCCCCCAATGCCAGGATAGCAATGGCAGGCCCCATGTACCCGATATTGCCATAAGCGCCAGCCAGGCCCTGTATGGTGCCTTCGGCGACGCTGCCGCGGCTGGCGACAAGGCCGAGCACGAAGGTGAAGATGAAAATCCCGTAGGTCACCAGGATGTTGGAGGCGATGAACTCCCAGCTGGCGAGCTGTTCAACCGGTGTCTTGGACAACAGTTTGAAGAACAAGGCCGGCAGTGCGATGTAGATGATGAAAGTGTTGAGCCAACCGGCGGCTTCAAGCGGTTGCCGGGTGATGCGTGCCGTCACGAAGCCGATCACGATCAAACCGAACAGCGGCAGTATCAGACCCAGTATTTGCAGCATGCACAAGCCGTCCGGCTGGTTTCGATTGGGGAGAACATCAGAGCAGTAAGCGAAACGTCAAAAACATGCAAACGCATCAGGTGCAACTCTGCGATGCAGGCGGCGTTTCCACATTGCGTTGCACAGCAGGGCTGATAGGATCATCGCCAAAACAAAACCCCAACCCAGTTTCGAAAGCTCCAACCCATGACATCATCACGCACCACCAAGGGCCGCGGCCAATTGTATGACAACATACTGGACACCATCGGCGACACGCCGTGTGTACGCATCAACCGGCTCGCTCCGGAAGGTGTAAGGCTTTATGTCAAGGCGGAAGCCTTCAACCCGGCCGCGTCGGTTAAGGACCGGCTTGCGGTCTCGATCATAGAAGAGGCAGAACGCTCCGGCGCATTGAAGCCGGGCCAGACGGTGGTTGAGGCGACCAGCGGCAATACCGGCATCGGCCTGGCCATGGTGTGTGCCGCGAAGGGCTATCCGCTGGTGGTCACAATGGCGGAGAGTTTCTCGATCGAGCGGCGCAAGCTGATGCGGTTTCTCGGCGCCAAGGTTGTGCTGACGCCGAAGGCCGAGAAGGGTTTCGGCATGTTCAACAAGGCGGTGGAACTGACCGACGCGAACGGATGGTTCCTTGCCAGCCAGTTTGAAACCGATGCCAATGCAAAGATCCACGAAAACACCACTGCACGCGAGATCATGGCCGACTTCGACGGCGACCGTCTCGACTACCTGGTGACCGGGTACGGCACCGGCGGCACCGTTTCCGGCATCGGACGGGTCCTGCGCAAGGAACGGCCGGACACCAAGATCGTCCTGTCCGAACCAGCCAACGCCCAGCTCATCGGCTCCGGTACGGCGCAGGGCCGCAACGAAACCGGCCAGCCGGCGCACAGCCACCCGGCTTTTGAACCACACCCGATCCAGGGCTGGACGCCTGATTTCATACCGCTTGTGCTGCAGGAAGCCATTGACGGCGAGTACTACGATGACCTGATCCCGGTCGCCGGACCGGTTGGCATGGAATGGTCGCGCAAGCTGGCCCAGCAGGAAGGCATCTTCACCGGCGTGTCAGGCGGCTCCACTTTCGCCATCGCGGTGCAGATAGCGGAAAAGGCGCCGGAAGGAACAGTGATCCTGTGCATGCTGCCGGACACCGGCGAACGCTATCTGTCGTCGCCGCTGTTTGAAGCCGTGCCGGACTACATGACCGATGAGGAAGTGGCCTTGTCTCACTCGACACCCGGTTATCAAATGGCTGCTGAATGATGATGTTGCCGGCTCGCCCAAGCGACAGGCCAGTCACCGATGCAACAGTGCTGTCTGTTTAGAGCGCGTTACGCAACAAGACCAAGCGCCGGCTTGTCTGCGTGACACTCACGCAGATGTTACGGCAGGCATGGTCGATGTTTACCGGGCGGGCCTGGTTGACACCCCATGCCACGGTGTTCAGGCAACGCTTGCCGTGTTACCTAATCATCACAAACATACATTCCAAACACATGTGAAAGTTGACCATGACCGATCCTGTTTACACACCGCCGAAAGTCTGGAAATGGAAGGGAGACATGGGGGGCCAGTGGGGTCAGTTGAATCGGCCCACCGCCGGTGCCACCCATGACAAGGAACTGCCTGTCGGCAAGCATCCGCTGCAACTGTATTCACTGGCCACACCCAATGGCGTGAAGGTCACGGTGATGCTGGAAGAGCTTCTGGCTCTCGGTCACACGGGCGCTGAATATGACGCTCACCTGATCAGGATCCGCAAGGGCGATCAGTTCGGCAGCGGGTTTGTCGAAATCAACCCGAACTCCAAGATTCCTGCCCTGATGGATCACAGCACGCCGACACCGACGCGGGTGTTTGAGTCCGGCGCCATCCTGATGTACCTGGCGGAAAAATTCGGCGCCTTCCTGCCGACCGACATACCGGCAAGAACCGAGTGCCTGTCATGGCTGTTCTGGCAGATGGGCAGCGCGCCCTATCTCGGAGGCGGCTTCGGCCACTTCTATTCCTACTCGCCGGCAAAGTTCGAATACCCGATCGACCGCTATGCCATGGAAGTCAAGCGCCAGCTCGACGTGCTCGACCGGCACCTGGCCGACAACCAGTTCATGTGCGGCGACGACTATACGATCGCCGATATGGCCATCTGGCCATGGTACGGTGCCCTGGTTTCCAACCGGGTGTATTCGGCCGCTGAATTTCTGAGCACCCATGAATACGCCAATGTCCTGCGCTGGAACAACGAGATTGCAGTACGCCCGGCGGTGAAGCGCGGACGCATAGTCAATCGCGTTTCCGGCCGGCCGGACCAGCAGTTGCACGAACGTCACGACGCCAGCGACTTCGACACCAAAACACAGGACAAGCTGGAAGCGGCTGACTAATCAAGTCTCTGGTTGTGTCTTGATGGTCCGTTTCTCCCTCGAGAAGCCGCCAAACAGCATGAAGTAGCCGCCCGGCACGAAGAACAGCGTGAGCAGGGATGAAAACGCCAGGCCGCCGATCATCAAGGTGGCCATTGGTTCAAACAGCGCACCGCCGTTGATGGCCATCGGCATCAGCCCGAGAATGGTGGTCAACGAGGTAAGCAGTATCGGCGTCACCCGCTTCGTCGATGCCTGAACCACGGCCTCCTTCAGGTCCAGCGTCTCGCGCTCTATGTCTATCTGGTCGATCAGCACAATGGCGTTGTTGATGATGATGCCGGCAAGCGAGATCATGCCCAGGATGGCGAAGAACGACAGCGGCTCGCCGGTCAGCAGCAGTGCAATTGGCGCACCGATGATGATCAGCGGGATGGTCATGAAGGTCAGCAATACCCGCCTGATTGAGTTGAACTGGAACATCAGCGCGACCAGCATGATGCCCAGTGCGGCCGGCATGCCGCCCAACAGAAGCTTGTTCACCTTGGACGAGTTTTCGGTTTCACCGCCAATATTCAGCTTGTACTCCGTGCCGAGCGGGAGGCTGTCGAGGGTCGGCTGCATCCGCTCCACGACCTGGTTGGCCGCCAGCGTGTCACTCTTTCCGAAGATCTTGATGGTGCGCACCTGGTTCTCGCGGCGCAGTTGCGAGTACTCCAATCTCGGCTGGAACGTCGCGATCTGATCGAGTGAAATCAGGCGTCCACCGGCGGAAATCGACAGATTGGCCAGGTCCTCGAGACTGTCACGGAACCCCTCACCTGCGCGCACGACAATCGGGATCGACTCGGTCCCCTCCCGGTATGTCGAATAGGTGGTGCCGGAGAAGAAGGTGTTCATGATGTTGGAGATATCTTCCGACGTGACACCCAGCTCACGGGCCTTGTCCTGGGCAATGTTGATGATCATCTTGAGGCTCTTGTTGCCCCAGTCGTTCTCGTTTTGAACAATGCCGGGGATGTCGGCAAACCCGAGCTCGACCTGCCGCGCCATGTCCAGCAGCTTCTCTGCATCGGGCCCGCTGATTTCCACCTCGACAATGCCGGACTCGCCTCCGCCCATCGACAACCGCTTCACCTTGAAGCGGGCCGCCGGATGGTTTTGAAGCAGGTAATCCTGAGCGCGCTTTGCCCCGGTGACCGCGCCTTCAAATCCGTTGGTGTTGACCAGTATGAACGCACTGGCCGGATTGGTATCGGCCGGGTTCAGGGCGAGGTAGAACCTGGGACCGCCATCTCCTATGAACACGGTGGTGTCGCGAACCTCGGGGTTGGCCTGCTTGTCGAGCAGCCACTTCTCCACTGCCAGCGCTTCCTGCCGTGTGCGGCTGATCGATGTGCCCTTGGGCATATCCAGGTAGATCAGGTATTCCGCCCTTTCAGCCAGCGGAAACATCTCTCGCTTGACGCCTGAAAACAGCGTCATCGAGCCGACAACAGCCCCATAGGTCAGCAGTATCACCAGAGGCGCGAACATCAGGCTCCTGGAAACCACGGTCCCGTACAGGCGGACAAGTATCCCCTGCTTGCCATCCGCCTTGTCAGCCTTCCTCCGGGCAAACCAGACGCTCATGGCCGGCAGGATGTACATGGCGGTAAGCCAGGACCCCAGCAGCATGACCCCGACCACTGCGCCGAGCGAGAACGCAAACTCACCTTCCGTCCCCTCCAGGATGAGCATCGGCACAAAGGCGGAAACCGTCGTAATGGATGCCACCCCCAGCGGGGTGAAAAACTGCTTTCCGGCGGTGAGCGCAGCCTGTTTCGGCTCTTCACCCTCGCCTATCCTGCGTTGTATGTCTTCAACCACAACGAGACCGTTGTCGACCAGCAGACCGAGCGAAATGATCACTGCGGCTATGGATATCTGCTGCAGATCGATTTCCAGGAAACGCATTCCGGCCAGGGCAAACGTCACGGTGAACGGCACGATGCAGGCGATGATCATCGAGGCCCGCAGTCCCAGGAAAATCAGCAGCACCAAGACAACGACGACAAATGTCTGCACGACGTTCGACAAGGCGCTGTTGATGGAAGCGGTTACGTTGGTCTCCTGATAGGTGGAGAACGTATAGGCGATACCGATAGGCTGGGTCTGCTCAAAGGCAGCGACGGCATCCTGCAGCTTCTTGCCTATCTGCTGGATGTCTTCGCTGTCAGACATCTCGACGCTGACCATGATGGCAGGCTGGCCATTGAAGTAGACCGGCTTGGTGGCCGGGTCGACATAGCCGCGCCGCACGGTCATCAGGTCCTTGAGGCGGACAAATCCACTCAAACCCTCGACCTTGGTCAGGATATCCCCGACCTCGTCAACCGAGCCAAGGTCACCGTTTGCTTCCAGGATCAAGGTGGTGCCGTTGGCATCGAGCTGGCCCGCCGGCAGAATGACATTCTGCTTCTGCAGATCCTGCAGGACCTGCGGCAGCTGAACGCCGACAGCCGCGAGCTTGCGGGAATCGATCTCCAGCCACACCCGTTCTTCCTGAATCCCGTACAGCGAGACCTTCGAAACCCCTTCCACCGTATACAGGTGGGTGCGCAAGTCATCGGATGAAGACTTGATGTCGGCATAGGAAAATCCTTCGCCGGTGACCGCAACCGTGGCAATCGCCACGTCTCCATAGTTGGTGTTCACAAACGGCCCTATGGTGCCGTCAGGAAGATCCGGTTTCACGTCCTCCATGCGGTTGCGGATGTCCTGGAACACCGCATCCAGCTCCTGAGGCGTCACGTTGTCATAGGCAGCCAGTGTAATCACCGTGCTGCCGGTGGTGATCAGGGCGTTGATGTCCTCGATTTCTCCTATCTCGCGAGCCTTGCGCTCGATGGGAACCACAATCAGGTCTTCCATGCGATCGGGGGACATGCCCGGGAACTGCGCCGTGACCTGCGCGTTGCGGATTGTAATCGCCGGATTTTCGCGTTTCGGAATGCCGATATAGACAAGCAGTCCCTGCACCAGCAGGCCGATCATGACCAGCATGGTAAGGCGGGACTTATTGATGCCGAGAGCGGTAAGGGAGTTCATGCCTGGTTCCCGCTACCTGGCATCAGGAAGCAGCTTCACCTTCTGCCCCTCCCGGAGGAAGGACACCCCGGCAACCGCCACCCGCTCACCAAGTTTCAATCCTTGCACGATGATGATCGAGTTTTCCCTGACCCCTCCCACGCTGACTTCGCGGCGGTGCACTGTGCTCTTGTCCGGATCGAACACGAAGACGGTCGTCTTGCCGGGCTCATCCGGCGCCTTTCCGTTGACCAGCTTGCCGTCGAACGGCAGCACCGAAAGCGGCAGACTGAAGCCCTGTCCGCTGGGCACGGTAAAATCCATGGCCACCTCCACCGCCATGCCGGCCTTGATCGACGGGTCTGTTTCGTCAAGCTTCACAACAACCGGGAACGAGGACACGGTATCTGCGCGGGCCCCCAGTTCGCTGACATGGCCGGCCAGCACCACGGACGGATTGTCGGCCAGCCGCACAACGACCTTCTTGCCCACCGCCAGCCGGTTTACGATCTCGAAACTGACCGAAAAGCTGGCCTCGAAATCATCTGCCGCATACAGGGTGGCAACCGGTGCACCCGGCGACACATTGGTAAACGACTGCACCTCGACCGAATTCAGAATTCCGTCAAAGGGCGCGACCAACGCCGCCTTGGTCAGATTTTCCTGCGCGGTATCCAGGCTGCGCTTGGCCTGCAGCACCTGGGATGCGGTCGTGTCGGCTTCGGTTTTGGCTTCATCAAGGGCTGCTTGCGCAATGACCTTCTGTTTCAGAAGCTGTTCTTTACGTTGCAGGTTGGTCGCCGCGTTGCGGGCCCGGGATTCTGCTTCCGCCAGGGCCGCCTTTGCTGTTTCCACCTGCAGGTCGAGAGACTTGGGATCGACCTCAGCAAGGACATCACCCTTTGCGACCCGCTGGCCGACATCAAGGCTGACCTCTTGCAGGCGGCCCGAAATCTCAAACGACAGCACGGAGGTTGACGATGGTTGCAGGACGCTCGGGAACCGACGCACCACGGTTTCCTCAATTTCCTGAATCAACTGGGTCTTCAGGCCACGCACCGGCGGCTCAGAGTTCTCAGACGCCGTATTTTCGCCGCACGCGACCAGAAGAACCATGCAGCACAACGCAATCAATGACCGCTTCATATAATCTCCACCCGGCTTGCAAGAGAATCCTCACTGCGGAACAGTGACATTATCAGCGGGAAATGGCAATTGACTGACAACGCCCAGGCCAGTCAGATTGCGTACTGCGGGCACGACAACCGTGCGGTCATCGGCGTCACTTGAGAAACTTGAAACACGGAACAACATGGCGCGAATTCAGATCACCGACCGTATCTGGCTCTTCGACGATGAGCTGGACGAGAAATTCATCCGCTCCAGTGGTCCAGGCGGTCAAAACGTCAACAAGGTGGCAACTACCGTACAGCTGAGGTTCGATGTTCGCCGGTCACGGTCCCTGCCCGATCGGGTGCGCAACAAAATTCTCAACAGCGGCGACAGCCGGCTGACAAATGACGGCGAAATTGTGCTTGTGGCCGGGCGGTATCGTACCCAGGATGCCAACCGCCGCGAGGCGCTGGAGCGCCTGAAGGAGCTTATCAGGCAGGCCGCACATGTCCCGCGCAGGCGCATTGCGACGAAACCGACGCTGGGTTCAAAAAAGCGCAGGCTGGATGCCAAGGCAAAGCGTGGCAGCCTCAAGAAAAACCGTAGCGGCAAGATTGAGCTGGACTGAGCAGCAAGCTGTAGCGGGTCGCGTCAATAAGGCATGGCAAACGGCAGACGCTCAAGCACAGCCGAGTGGTTCTCCTGCGG
>JBCCVY010000071.1:0-11926 GCA_039194725.1 Pseudomonadota bacterium | reverse complement strand
GTGGGACGAAAGGCTGTCAACCGCCGCCGTGGAGCGGATGCTGATTGACGCAGACAGGTCACGGGCCCGGCGGGCGCAACTGGTGGACAAGCTGGCAGCGGCCTGGATACTGCAGGGGGCGCTGGACCGGCTGGCAAACCCGGCACCCCGTTCACCCGATACCTGACAGTCATGGACGTTTTCAACAGCATCCTGCCGATTTTTGTGCTGGTGGTCGTGGGCAACTTGATCCGGCGCACCGGCATTGTGCCGATGGATGACTGGAAAGGCATTGAACTTATCTGTTTCTGGCTGTTCTTCCCGGCGATCCTGTGCATCACGCTGGCAACCGTCGATCTGAAAACCCTGCCGATCGGTTCGCTGAGCATCACCGTACTGGCGGTAACCGCCATAATGTGGACGATCCTGTTTACCCTGAAGCCTGTACTGCAATCCAGGTCCGCGATGAGCAATGCGCAGTTCACCTCGGTGTTTCAGGCCGGTTCCAGGTTTCACGGGTTCATCGCGCTTGCCATCGTGCTGAAACTTTATGGTGAAACCGGTGCGGCGTATGTGGCCATCATCATGGCTCTGCTGGTGCCGCCGATCAATGTCGTAAACATCATCGTGCTGGCGGCGTTTGGCAAAGGCCAGACCCCGGGTCTCAGAAACGTAATGCGGGTGGTCGTCAGAAACCCGATAATCTGGGGCGCGCTTGTCGGGTTGAGCATCAATTTCTCCGGTCTGGGCCTGTGGGAACCGGTGCACACCACCCTTGACCTGCTTGGGCGGGCGGCACTGGGCGCCGGCCTGTTGGCTGTTGGCGCTGGCCTGCGTATAAAATCCGCCCTGAAGCCCAGCCTTCTGGTGTGGACAGGTGTGGTCTCAAGATTGGTGTTGACCCCCATGCTGGTTGTGCTGCTGGCCTGGGCAACCGGCCTCCGGGGCGAGGCTTTCGAGGCAGCCATGATCTGCGCTGCCGTTCCGACGGCAATGAACGGCTATGTGCTGGCCCGGACCATGGGTGGCGATGCGGAATTGTATGCGGCCACTGCGACCGTCCAGACCGTGCTTTCCTTCGGATCCATCCCGCTGGTCATCTGGCTGGCGCGCCAACTGCAGTGGCTCGTATAAGCTGTGCACAATACTAACCAAATTGCAGCATTCCTGCTTGCGCTTGGCATAAAGCGTGCCTATAGACACACCTTTAATGGCCAAAACTTCCTCAGCATCCCGCCCATTTATCAAGAGCGACAACCTGCTCTCCATTGCAGACCTTTCGGCCACCGAGATTGGCGCTCTGCTGGACCTTGCCGACAAGTATGCCGATGACACCCGCAAGGGCAGCAAGCATGGCAAGGTTCTCAAGGGCCTCACCCAGATAAACCTGTTCTTCGAGAACTCGACGCGGACGCAAAGTTCATTCGAGCTTGCTGGCAAGCGGCTGGGAGCCGATGTGCTGAACATGGCGGTCAGCGCATCCTCACTTTCCAAGGGTGAAACCGTGCTGGACACGGCCATGACCCTCAACGCCATGCGCCCTCACCTTCTCATCGTGCGCCACCAGTCATCCGGTGCTGTCGAACTGCTGGCCCAAAAGGTCTCGTGCGCGGTGATCAATGCCGGCGACGGCCAGCACGAACATCCGACCCAGGCCCTGCTGGATGCTCTCACCATCCGGCGTCACCTGAAGCGCCTCGAAGGACTTACGGTGGCCATCTGCGGGGATGTTGCGCATTCGCGTGTTGCGCGCTCCAATATCGCCCTGCTGTCGAAAATGAATGTTCGTCTGAGGTTGATTGCACCACCGACGCTGTTGCCGTCGGGTGCCGAGAACCTCGGCACGGAGATTTTCACCGACATGCGCGAAGGCCTGAAAGGCGCCGACGTGGTCATGATGCTGCGGTTGCAGCTTGAGCGCATGAACGGCAGCTTCATTCCGTCAGCCCGCGAGTACTACCGCTTCTTCGGCCTCGATCAGGAAAAGCTCGCGATAGCCAACAAGGGCGCGCTGGTGATGCATCCAGGACCGATGAACCGCGGCGTCGAGATCGATTCCATTGTCGCCGATGGTGTCCAGTCGGTGATACGCGAGCAGGTCGAGATGGGCGTCGCCGCCCGCATGGCAGTGCTTGATGGCCTGTCGCGAAACCTCGACGCTGCCAGCAAGGCAGGTGCGTGATGGCCAGGACCCCGCTCAACACCTCTGAAAGGCGCGCATTTGTCAATGCCCGGTTGTTTGATCCGGCCCGGCAACTGGACGAAACCGGCGGCATCCTGATCGAGGACGGTGTCATCAAGTGGATGGGTGCTGCGGTGACCCGCGCCAGCCTGCCGGAAGGCACCAACATCACCGATGTCAAAGGCGCACTACTGGTGCCGGGGCTGATCGACATGCGCGTGTTTACCGGCGAGCCCGGGTCGGAACACCGTGAAACACTGCAGACTGCCTCCCGGGCCGCAGCAGCAGGCGGCGTCACGTCGATCGTCATTCAGCCCAACACGCAGCCGGTCATGGATGATGCGTCGATCATCGATTTTGTCCGGCGCCGGGCACAGGATACGGCGGATGTGCGGATTTATCCGATGGCCGCCATCACCCAGGACCTGGCCGGAGAGAAAATGACCGAGTTTGGCCTGCTCAAGGAAGCCGGGGCGGTTGCGGTCACCGATGCCGTGCACTCCGTGCGCAACTCCAAAGTGCTGAGCCGGGCCATGAAATATGCCAGCAACTTCAACCTGCTGCTGGTGCAACATGTCGAAGACGGCGACCTAGCCGGCGGCGTCATGCATTCGGGCGAGTCGTCAACCCGGCTTGGATTGCCGGGCATACCGGCAGCTGCCGAACTGATTGCCCTTGAGCGCGACATTCGGCTTGTCGAGATGACCGGTGCCCGTTATCACGCCGCTCAGATATCGTGTGCGGCCTCGCTTGACGTCATACGCCAGGCCAAGGATCGTGGCCTGCCAGTGTCTTGCGGTGTGTCTATCAACCATCTGACGCTCAACGAGCACGATATCGGTGCCTACCGCACATTCTTCAAACTGTCCCCTCCCCTGAGACGGGAAGACGATCGCATGGCGCTTGTTGGCGGCGTGGCGGACGGAACCATCGACGTCGTCGTTTCAAGCCATGATCCCCAGGATGCCGACACCAAGCGGGTCCCGTTTTCCGAGGCAGCCTTTGGGGCAATCGGGCTGGAGACACTGCTGTCGGCAGGATTGTCCCTGGTGCATTCCGGTCAGCTGCCGCTTGAACGTCTGGTACAGGCCATGACCGATGCCCCTGCCCGGCTGCTCGGCATCCGGGGTGGACGTCTGGAACAGGGTGGCAATGCAGATCTCGCCATTGTCGATGTGGCGGCTCCGTGGCTGGTCGACGCAGATCTGCTCAAGTCTGCTTCACGCAACACGACCTTTGAGACACGGGCGTTTGAAGGCCGTGTCACGGAGACCATTGTCGGCGGCCACAGTGTGTATAAACTGTCTGATCACTGACAGGCGCTGTACATTAGAAGCTGGAGCTATCCGCGAATGGATTCGGTTTTGGGAATGACCCCGCAATGGCTAGGCCTGATCTCGCTCTGGTTCGGCCTGGGGTATTTGTGCGGATCGATCCCCTTCGGCATCGTGATGGCCCGGGTGTTCGGTCTTGGAAACCTCCGTGAAATCGGCTCCGGCAATATCGGCGCCACCAACGTGCTGCGGACCGGCAGCAAGCCGGCCGCTGCCGCGACCTTGCTGATGGATGCCCTGAAAGGAACGCTGCCCGTGGTCGCTGCGGTGCAATTGGCTGACATCAACATGGCCATCGCCGCTGGGTTTGGCGCGTTCATCGGGCATATCCTGCCGATCTGGCTGAAGTTCAGGGGCGGCAAGGGTGTTGCCACCTATGTCGGCGTCTTGTTGGGGCTTGGCTGGCCGCTTTTGGTTGTTTTTGCGGTCATCTGGCTGACATTGGCCGCCGTGTTGCGGTACTCGTCACTGGCAGCGCTGGTTGCGTCGCTGGCCGTACCAGCCTACGCCCTCTACGCCGGCAACATGAAACTGGCCGTTGCCCTACTCGCCATGACAGTGATTGTTTACCTGACGCATCGGGAAAACATCGCCCGCCTGGTGAAAGGTGAAGAGACACGGATTGGTACGAAACCCAAACCGTCATGACCGACCATCCGGAACCTGGGGGAATTTCTGATGAAGAACGGATATGCCGCGTGCAGCTGGCGCAAAGTGACAATATCGGTCCGGCGACGTATCACCAGTTGCTGGACCTTTACCGAACCGCTGGCGAGGCGATAGCCGCGCTGCCCGATCTGGCCTTAAGGGCCACTCGAGGGCGCCGGATCAGGCTTTATCCGCGGGAACGAGCCCTGCGGGACATCGACAGGACGCATGCGTGCGGCGGCCATGTCATAACTTGTGGCGAAACGGGCTTTCCGCAACTGCTGGCTCAAGCCGTCAATCCGCCGCCGGTATTGTTCGTTGCCGGCAATGCCGACCTGCTGCTGCAACCGACATGCGCCATCGTCGGATCACGCAATTCATCGGCCAACGGCAAACGTTTTGCCCGCGATATCGCGAGGGAGCTTGGACAGTGCGGCTGGAAAGTTGCTTCCGGCCTGGCGCGCGGCATTGATACTGCGGCCCACGAAGCATCCCTGGACCAAGGCACGATAGCGGTCATCGCAACCGGTCTCGACGTAGTGTATCCACCGGAAAATGCCGGCCTTCATGAACAGATTGCGTCCGATGGCTGTGTCGTGACGGAGATGCCGCCCGGCACCCAGCCCAGGGCAGATCTGTTTCCGCGGCGAAACCGGATCATTGCCGGATTGGCGGCCGGTGTTGTTGTCATTGAGGCGGCGGTGCGATCCGGCTCCTTGATCACTGCCCGTCTGGCTAACGAAATTGGCCGCGAGGTGTTCGCCATGCCCGGCTCACCTTTCGACCCAAGGTCTGCCGGCACCAACAGGCTCATTCAGGATGGTGCTGCGCTGGTGACGTCTGCCCGCGACGTTCTTGATGTGCTGCAACGGGGCCATTTTTATTCAAGCAGCAGCCACCCGGACAACAAGACGGTGTTGTCCGAAGCATCCGGACACCGGTCCGGCAATACCGCGGGCGCAGATCTGGCACCCGAGACGGTGGATGACGTGCATCGTCAGACTGTTATGGAACTGTTGGGCCCTGATCCGGTTGAGGTTGATGTTGTGGTGCGCGAGTCCCGGCTGCCATTGCGGCTGGTGCAAATGGTCATCATGGAACTCGATCTGGCCGGGCGTCTGGAACGGCATGCCGGCCAGAGAGTGTCACTTATTGGCTAGACCGAGATTTGAGACATCAAACGCTGCCATGCAGGACATTTCAGGCAGGTTGGTCAAATATCATTGACCAAGGTTCTTGCGCGAAGCGGTGCTTTCGCCCTATGACGCTTGACCTGAAACAACCCTGCCACCATGTGCAGGGTTCGCTTTAAGCACAGGATTGTCCGCCTCACCATGAATGTAGTTGTCGTAGAATCGCCCGCCAAAGCAAAAACCATCAATAAGTATCTGGGCAACGACTATCAGGTCCTGGCCTCCTATGGGCATATCCGCGATCTGCCGGCCAAGGACGGATCGGTCAAACCGGATGACGACTTCTCGATGCTGTGGGAAATGGATTCCAAGTCATCGAAAAGGCTCGGAGACATTGCCACGGCACTCAAGTCGGCTGACAAGCTGATACTGGCCACTGACCCGGATCGTGAAGGCGAGGCCATTTCCTGGCATGTGCTGGAGGTGCTCAACCGGAAAGGTGCGATCAAGGACAAGGGCGTCGAGCGGGTCGTTTTCAATGCCATAACCAAGGCTGCAGTGCTGGACGCCATGAAGAACCCGCGTGAGATCGATGACGCGCTGGTCGAAGCCTACCTGGCCCGGCGTGCACTGGATTATCTCGTCGGGTTCAATCTGTCGCCGGTGTTGTGGCGCAAGCTGCCGGGCGCCCGTTCCGCCGGCCGCGTTCAGTCGGTTGCCCTGCGCCTGATCTGTGAACGTGAGCTGGAAATCGAAGCGTTCATCAAGGATGAGTACTGGACCATTGAAGCCGCCATGAAGACCGGTGCCGGACAGTCGTTTGCGGCTCGCCAGCAGGCAATTGACGGCAACAAACTGAACAAGCTCGATATCGGCGACGAAACTGCGGCACGGACCATCGAAGCGGCTCTGAAAGATGCCAGGTTCACGGTTGACTCGGTCGAAACCAAGCCGGCAAAGCGTCATCCGTCGCCGCCCTTTACAACTTCGACCCTGCAGCAGGAGGCTTCGCGCAAGCTCGGTTTTTCTTCGCAGCGGACCATGCAGGTGGCGCAGAAACTGTATGAAGGCGTAACCCTCAATGGCGAGGTTACCGGCCTGATCACCTACATGCCAACAGATGGCGTCCAGATGGCAAACGAGGCAATCGCATCAGCCCGCAATGTCATCCAATCGACTTATGGAGAGCCATACCTGCCTTCTGCCCCCAGGATATACAAGTCGAAAGCGAAAAACGCCCAGGAGGCTCACGAGGCGATCAGGCCAACGGAACTGTCGCGGTCTCCCGAAGACGTCCGCGGCGTGCTCGATGCCGATCAGTACGCGCTTTATGTGCTGGTGTGGAAGCGCACCATGGCCAGCCAGATGCAAAGCGCCGATTTTGAACGTACCAGTGCCGATATCACAACCACCGGCAATGACGGCAAACCCTATTCGCTGCGAGCCAATGGCTCGGTTCTGAAGTTCGACGGCTTTCTGAAAGTCTACGAGGAAGGCAAGGACGACACGGAAGACGAGGACGACAAGCGGTTGCCCCAGCTGATCAAGGGCGATGTCGTGGGGGCGGAGAAAATCGAGCCGGTGCAGCATTTCACCGAACCGCCGCCCCGGTATTCGGAAGCCTCCCTGATCAAGCGGATGGAGGAGCTCGGCATCGGGCGTCCATCCACCTACACCGCCATCCTGACAGTGCTGAAGGATCGCGGCTATGTGCGCATGGATGCCAAGCGGCTGATCCCTGAAGACAAGGGACGGCTGGTTACCGCATTCCTGGAATCGTTTTTCAGACGCTATGTGCAATATGAATTCACTGCCGATCTGGAAGCACAGCTTGATCTCGTGTCTGCCGGGGACAAGAACTGGAAACAGCTACTGAGCGATTTCTGGCGGGATTTCTCAAACCAGATTGACGGCACCAAGGAACTTCGGGTGACCCATGTGCTGGATGCCCTGAACGATCTGCTTGAAAACCACGTGTTCCCGGAACGCGAAGACGGCACTCACCGCCGCGCGTGCCCGTCATGTGAAGATGGCAAGCTGTCCCTCAAGCTGGGCAAGTTTGGCGCCTTTGTCGGGTGCTCCAACTATCCTGAATGCCGGTTCACCAAGCAGTTGGGAACGCAGGGAGACAGTGACGGGTCACTGGTTCCAGCCGATGGAATTATCCTGGGCCAGGATCCGGAAACCGGGCAACAGGTGACCCGCCATGATGGCCGTTTCGGCCCGTATGTGCAGTTGGGCAAGGCTGAAGACGGTGAGAAGCCGCCCCGCTCGTCGATTCCGAAATCGGTGAAGCCCGATGAAGTTGACCTGGAATTCGCATTGCGGCTGTTGTCGCTGCCGCGGGAGGTCGGCCAGCATCCGGAGAGCGGGAAACCGATTACGGCTGGTCTGGGCCGGTATGGGCCGTTTGTGCTGCATGAGGGTGTTTACGCCAATCTCAGTGACTTCGAGGAGATCTTCAATGTCGGCCTCAACCGTGCCGTCGACCTGATTGCCGAGAAAATCGCCAGTCGCGGCAAGCGCGGCCAGCAGAGCGCGCTGAAAGATCTCGGGGCGCATCCGGACGGCGGCGGCAATGTGCTGGTGATGGACGGCCGCTATGGCCCGTATGTCAAGTTTGGCAAGATCAATGCGACTCTGCCGAAGGAAGTCACGCCTGAGGATGTGACGATGGACCAGGCCGTCGAGCTGATCGCCGCCAAAGCCGGTGCGAAGGCGAAAAAGAAGCCGGCAAAGAAAAAGCCAGCAAAAAAAGCTGCCAAGAAGAAGGCTGCCAAAAAGACGGCGACGAAGGCAGACGGCTGATATGGCACGAAGCCGCGGCCTGCCTTCGCCGGACCAGATCGTCGAGTTTCTCAAGACAGCGGATTCAAAAGTCGGCAAGCGCGAGATTGCGCGGGCGTTCGGCGTCAAGGGTGCAGACCGGGTTGAGCTGAAAAAGCTGCTGCGCAAGATGGCTGACGACGGGCTGATTGCGACCCGGCGCAAGCGAATGTCGGATGCCAGTGGCCTGCCGCCGGTCACGGTGGTGCGGGTTTCAGGCATTGATTCCGACGGCGAGCTTTACGGCGAACCGGCTGAATGGGGCCGCGAAGGTGAAACAGCTCCGAAGGTCATTATTGCTGCCGGTTCGGGGCGCAGGCGCTCATCGTCGGCGAAACCGCCGGGCATAGGGGATCAGCTACTGTGCCGCCTCTCGCGAACAGATGATGCGACCTATCCCTACGAAGCACGCATCATTCGCAAGCTGCAAGGGTCCAGGGGCCATATTGTCGGCGTTTACGAGCCTTCGCCGCGCGGCAGCGGCCGGGTCGTATCGGCCAACCGCAAGGACCGGCTGGAGTTTGAGGTTGCCCGCAACGACGACGGCGATGCAAGGAAAGGCGAACTGGTCCGCGCTGAAATCATCCGGGAACGGGGGCGCGGCTTTGCCCAGGTTCGTATTGTCGAACGTCTGGGTGATGCATCGGACCAGCGAAACGTTTCACTGATCGCCATCCATCAGCACGGAATCCCGGACCAGTTCCCAAATGAAGTAACGCAAGCGGCCGAAGCGCTGAAAGCGCTCAAGCCGCCAAAGGGCCGCAAGGACCTGAGGCGCGTGCCGCTGGTCACCATCGATCCGCCAGATGCCCGCGACCATGACGATGCGGTGTGGGCAGCGCCGGACGACGACCCTGCCAACAAGGGTGGGTTCAAGACCATAGTGGCCATTGCCGACGTCGCGGCCTATGTGCGCGCCGGCAGTGTCATCGACAAGGAAGCCAGGGTTCGCGGCAACTCGGTCTATTTTCCCGACCGTGTGGTTCCGATGCTCCCGGAACGGCTGTCGACGGATTTATGTTCGTTGCGGGGGCACGAAGATCGTCCCGCCTTTGCCTGTTTCATGACGGTTGACAAGGCCGGACGGAAACTGAACCACAGCTTTGAGCGCATCTGGATGAAGTCAGCGGCGAAACTCTCCTATGCCCAGGCCCAGGCCGCCATAGACGGCCGCAGCGACGAGGTGACCGGGCCGCTGCTCAAACCTGTGCTGCAGCCGTTGTGGCGGGCCTACAAGGTGCTGAAGAAAGCCCGTGACAAGCGCCAGCCTCTCGAGCTTGACCTTCCGGAACGCAAGCTGGTGCTGGATGCCGATGGCCGGATAGAAAGGGTGACCACGCCGGACCGGCTCGATGCCCACAAGCTCATTGAGGAGTTCATGATCCAGGCCAACGTGGCGGCCGCCGAAGTGCTCGAAAAGAGCCGGACACCGCTGGTGTTCAGGGTGCATGAGGCACCAGCACCGGAAAAGATTGACGCACTGGCGAAATTCCTGGCAACGCTGGGGCAGTCAGCGCCCACGGGTGTTGTGATGAAGCCGCAGCACTTCAACCGAATACTGGAAACGGCCCGCGGCGGACCCAATGAACACCTGGTCTCGCAAACCGTGCTGCGGTCGCAGGCACAAGCCGTATACACGCCTGACAACCAGGGGCATTTCGGCCTCAATCTGCGCCGCTATGCCCACTTCACGTCGCCGATCCGGCGTTACGCCGACCTGATCGTGCACCGAGCGCTGATCAGCGCGCTGAAACTAGGTGACGACGGCTTGAGCAACGAGGACATGGCTTCGCTGGAGGAACTGGCAGGTATCCTGTCCATGACCGAACGCCGCGCCATGCTGGCGGAACGTGAAACGACCGACCGGCTGATCGCGCACTATCTGTCCGGCAACATCGGGGCAGACTTCAAGGCGCGTATCAGCGGTATGGTCAAGGCAGGCCTGTTCGTGACCCTGTCAGACAGCGGCGCCGACGGCTTCATTCCGGCTTCCACATTGGGCCAGGACTACTTTGTGCATGACGAGCAGGCCATGGCCATGGTGGGTGAACGCACCGGCGAAACCTTCCGCATGGGTGATCTGGTTGATGTGCGACTGCTGGAAGTTACCCCACTTGCGGGAGGACTTCGGTTTGAGATGCTGTCAGACGGAGCGAAAGGCAAGCCGGCCGGCGGCAGACGGCAAGCCGGAAGGCGACGCCCCGGTGGCAAGGCCAAGAAGCCCCGTTCACGGCACCATCGACATGCCGGCAGGCGGTGAGAGCCCTTGGCAATCGAGTGTGCGGTCAGTCAGAAATGTGGCATCCTGACGCGCGGCGGAAGGCGGGATGTGCGAACCAAGCAAAGCAAGTGACTATTGGTGCAAACAAACCTCCAGATGAATTGATTGCGCCGCCGATGGCTTACGAACTCGATCAGAAACCCATGACAACAACCGTTGATTCCACCTCTGCAGGAACCGGCAGGTCGGTTTGGAGAGCGATGTGGAAAGGTTTCCGATGCCGCTGTCCCAGGTGCAACAATGGCAAGCTCTTTTCCAGCTATCTGAAAGTGGCGCAGGAGTGCCCGTCATGTGGCCAGGCCCTGCATCATCATCGCGCCGATGATGCACCGCCCTATTTCACAATGTTCATTGTCGGTCACCTGCTGGTGCCGCTGGTGTTCTGGGTCGAACGTGTGTGGAAGCCTGATCTCAGCATCCATGCCGCGCTTTGGCTGCCGTCGGCGATCCTGTTGACGCTGTGGCTTCTGCCGATGGTCAAGGGAGCCATTGTTGGCCTGCAATGGGCGATCGGCATGCATGGTTTCGGCTTGTCGGATGAAGAGTCTTCGCTGGTTGATCCGGATGCCCTTGAGCGGGACGGGGCCAGGCTAAAGTAGTTCTCCCTCGCCTGAACCCTCCGACAGCTTGTACATCAGACACCGCAGACCTAATGTGAGTTGATGCAGGACATCGCCGACAAACCCCACCCCAGCACCATTCGTCCGCGTGATGCGGCGACACTGATTCTGGTCAGGCGCGACCTGGCCGTGCCCCGTGTCCTGATGGGCAAGCGCCACGAAGCGCACAAGTTCATGCCTGGCAAGTTCGTGTTTCCCGGCGGCCGTGTCGATGCTGGTGATCGCCGGATAGCTGCGCAACACCCGCTGCCGGCAGACGTCACTGAGAAGCTCACCTGCGCCATGAAGGGCAAGCCATCAAATGCCAGGGCAACGGGCATTGCGCTGGCCGCCGTGCGCGAGACCTTCGAAGAGGTTGGTCTGATAGTCGGACAACCCGGAAACGCGCCGCGAACCCGCAATGCCGCGTGGCAGCAGTTCTATGCAACCGGCCATGTTCCGGATCTCCGGAAGTTGCGGATGCTGGCCAGGGCGATAACCCCACCCGGGCGGCCGCGGCGCTTCGATACCCGGTTTTTCATGGCCGATGCGTCTTCGCTGGCCAATATCGATGCACCGGTTGTGCCCGAGACGGACGAGCTTCTGACGCCCCACTGGGTCAGTATCGACGAGGCGTTGCAACTGGACCTGCCCTGGATAACTGGCCAGATATTGAACCGCCTGCGGTCCGTTCTGGAACAACCTGACCCGTTTGGGCAGCAGCGCCCCGTGGTCTATCAGTACAAGCGCGGCAATGAATGGAAGTACCAGACGTTGTAGGCGGCATCTTGTTGACTTGACAATGTACAACGCTTGAGCGATACCGCGCCTCAAGAGTTTCAACATCAGATGCAATACACCTGCGCCGCGTCTTGCAAGGCATGAGCGCAACCAGAAAGGTCCGGCTATGGCCAAGGCTACCACAATCAAGATCAAACTGCTGT
>JBCCVY010000070.1:0-11942 GCA_039194725.1 Pseudomonadota bacterium | reverse complement strand
GTGAACCGGAACGCCGCTCGATGGCTATCGTCGCCCTGACCCCTGAAGCGATCATGGCAGGTATCGAGGTCAGCGAGGACGATCTGAAGCGCCAGTACGAGGCTACCAAGAAGCAGCTGGCCGCAGCAGAAACCCGCACTGTGCTGCAGATCCCATTTGACAATGAGGCCGACGCCATTGCCGCGGCCCAGAAAATCAAGGACGGCACCAGCTTTGAGGATATCGCAAAGGAACAGGGCAAGACCGAAGCCGATATCTCGCTGGGTACCGTGACGAAATCGGCTATTCCTGATCCCGCCGTCGCCGAGGCCGCGTTCGCACTGGCGGACGGCGCTGTCTCCGATCCGGTAAAGGGTCGCTTCTCGACAGTCCTGCTGAAGGCGACAGTTGTCGGGACCAGCGGAGAGAAACCGCTCGAAGAGATGCGCGAGGAACTGGCAACAGAGGTCCGCAAGGCCAAGGCCCGTGACCAGCTGCTCGACCTGCACGACAAATTTGAAGATGCCCGTGCCAGCGGCGCCACGCTGGAAGAGGCTGCCGCAGAGATCGGCGTCAAGGTCGCCAATATCGGCCCTGTAGCGCTCGACGGCACCGACAAGGACGGCAAGACCGTTACGGTTCCCGGCCACACCGCCTCTCTCACCACTGCATTTGAGACCGAAATCGGGCTGGAGATTTCCCCTCTGACAGACGGAGATGATGGTTTCACCTGGCTCGAAACCCGCGACATCATTGCCTCTGCCGTCCCTGCCTTCAACGACATCAAGGACAAGGTGGCGGAGACCTGGAAAACCCGTGAAGCTGCCAGCGCCACCCGCAAGAAAGCGGAGGAGCTGGTGGCCAAATTGCGCTCCGGCACCCCGATCGCCGACCTGGCAACGGCTGAAAACGCCGACGTAAAGACCGTCAACGGTGTCCGGCGCAATCAGAACAATGCGCAGTTCAACGCAGCTGATGTCAGTGCGCTGTTTTCCGTAGCTGAAGACGGCAAGGCATTCTCCATCGCCAATGACGGCAAGTCGGCCAAGATCATCGCCTCGACCCCTGTCCTGGGCACCGGTTTCAATCCGACGTCCGAGGAAGCCAGGGCAATCCGCCAGGTGCTGGAGACCAACCTGTCCAACGACCTGTACGCCGAATACGTCAATGCGCTGCAGGAACAGATCGGCGTGACCATCAACGATGCCGTGTGGGCCAGGATAGCCAGCGGCGCCCCGGAGCCTGTACAGCACAGCAACTATTAGGCCCCCTGGTCGGCCGCATCAGCACTGTGACACTGACGGCGGTTCTGTCACCGTGTTCTCAATTTCGCCTGCAGCCGGGCCATGTCCACCTTTGAGCGGTGCCGCCTATCCATGGGAATGGTGTCAACAAGCCGCAACTCGTCGATGCCCAACCGCGCGGCCCGGCGTTTCCAGTCGTCCATGTGAGCCCGGTCGCCTTCCACGGCGAGAACCGGTATCCCACCGACTGCAACCAGCGCACTGCGGTTGAGACCCGGCCAGAACCGGGCCGCTGTTTCAATCGAAAACGGATCTATGTTTGCAACCCGGTTGCCCAGCCGGCCCAGCAGCCAAAGCCGGCCCTGGTCGTCAAAACGGCCAGCATCTCCAGTCCGGTGCCAGATGCGGTCTTCGCGCAAGACCTTGTTTTCAGCATTGTGCCCGGTGTCGAGATAGGTCTCGTTGACATGATCGCCCGCAACCTGGATCTCGCCGTCAACGATTTGCACCTCGATCTGCTCTACTCGATGCCCGGCCAGCAAACCGGCACCTGACTGCATCGCCTCCAGATCGCCGGCGGCGATATCGGAAAACTCCAAGTGAGCGATGGGCTCGGCCTCGGTGGAGCCATAGACGGCCACCAGCCGCAGATCCGGCTGCAAGGACGCAAGCCGCGCCAGCACGTCAGGAAACACCGGCCCACCGCCTGTGAAGATGGCGCGAAGGCCGAGCGGGACAACCGACGCGCTCAGGGTTTCACAGATCACCGGCGGCACCAACAGTCGGGTTATCTTCTGTCTGGCGATCTGGTTGGCGACCACATCACCCGAAGCCTTGTCATGCCGCCGCAGCTTCCAAGCCGGCAGAACCGACGTGATGCCGAGAGACAGGCACACCAGCACGAACACTGGAAACGCCACCAGATCACGTTCATCGTCATTGCCGGTTTCAAGCAGCGGGGATATCGCACGGGCCTGCGCCATCATGAACGAGTGGCTGCGGGCGATGGCTTTCGGTTGTCCAGTCGACCCGCTGGTGAACGATATCAGTGCGACATCCTCCCGTTCACTCAGCATGTCTGCAACCGGCGGGTCTATACTAGCACGAGGTGTCAACCGCAGATCCAAGGCCCGCAACTCCGGCACAAGCCATCCGAGCAACCTGTACCAGCCCGACGACAGGAATGCCTTTGGGGCGACAGCATCTGCCGCGTGGCGCAGTCCCTTGAGCCCCAAGGCGGGTTCGGGAAACACAACAGTGGCCCCCAGCCGCCACACCGCCGCCAGGCAGGCAAACAGGTCGATGCCAACCGGCATCGCCAGGAGGATGCGGTCGCCGCGCTCGATGCCGTCTTGGCGGAACCCGGCCGCATAGTGTCGTGCCAGGAGGTCAAGTTCATCGAAACTGATCTCGCGGCCATCCGCCTCGACAATCGCCGGACGATCGCCGTGTCGCGCGACAGCCTCTGCAAACTTGTCGAGGATCGTTGTCAAAGTGTGAGGCCCAGCAGGGCATAGCGGCGGAATTCGTGTGCGCCATGCAGGTTGCTGCGTTTGCGGGAACTATTGCTTTCGTGAATCAGCGCGTGGATCGTGGTGTCAAAACCAAGTTCAAGCGCTGACCGGTGGAACGCATCTGCCAGCATGTGCCCGGCCCCCGGCACGGCGCTGGCATAGGTTTTCAGTATGGCCGTGCGGGTGTCAGGGCCCTGCCCATAGTCGGGCAAGCCAAAAACGAAACCTGCAAGGCTGCCGTCGGCACGGCGGGCGAAGAAGATCAACTCACACTTGAAGTATTCGGCGTAAGGCGTGTACAGGCTGAGAAACTGCTCGCGTGTGATCGGTTTGTAGAATGCGTTGCGGGCAAACCCGGCAACGGAGAAGTCATACACTTCGCCGAAAAATGCTTCCGGTGATTTGCCGTCCCAGTTGTGCAGCGAAATGCCCTCAACTGGTGGCACGGTGTCGCCGATCGCATCGGCGGTCTTCACCTTTGTTGACAGATACTGTGCAATCGGCTCGAGCCCTGCAGCAGAAAACACCGCAAGATCATGCGGCCCGCTCACCGGTTCCATCAGGAAGGGTGCGGAACCATCGCTTTCCACCACGGCACGGTAGCTGTGCCAGGTGTCGCCGTCCATCGGGCCGATGACAGCCTGAAACCCTTCCGTTTTCAGTGCGGCAATGGCGTCCGCCAGCGCTCTGGCACCCGCCTCCGGCTCTTTGCAGGCAAACTGGCCAATGCTGGCTGTCTTCCTGCCGTCCCAGGACGGCGCCTCCCGGTAAATGGAAAAGCCGATGCCGTCCTGATGGACTGTCTCAACAGTAGGTTTTGTGCTCATCAGGCAACTCCCTTTCCGAAATGTAGAACAAGGTAACTGGTCAGCGGGATGATCAGGGCGATGATCGCTGTCTTGGCATGGCGTCTGTCAATCAGGAACCCGGGCCACGCAAATGCGACAGCGCCGCACAACAGAAGGCTCGCTGCCGTGATCCAGGCAACCTCACCGTGCCAGTTGGCTGCCAGACCGTTCAACGCGACCACCGAGATGGTGGCTGCAAACAGGATGGCACCGGCACCGACCCAGATGCCGAAACGGAAGGCTCGGCTGCAATGACAAGCCGCCAGCACAGCCATCTGCAGGATCAGGCCCGCGCACGCGATGGCATAGAACGAGATGGCGGTGCGCCCAGCCGCCAATCCTCCAATCAGGGAGATGAACGATATGGCGGCCAGCGCCGCAAGCATGTCCAGGTCCGGGTAGCGTGCACTGTCCGGGTTCAGCCTGCGCGCAACTGCATGGGTTATCAGCAGCACAACCGGCAGCACCAGGTTCTGCGGTGCCGTCACGGTGCTGATCATGAAAATGCCGGCCGTGTAGGCGCGCGCCGCGTGGTCGGTCAGGCCCAGCAGCCGACCGCCAAAAGTGGTCAGTATGTACAGCGTTGCCAGGAACCCCATTGCCAGCATGACCAGTTCTCGCGGACTGCTGTCCATATGGACGCTGATCAGAAGCATTACACCGACTGGCACGAAATAGTTGTCGAAGCCTCGCCAGCTGTCTGCTTCCACCAGTGTCGCGAACGCAGCGGTCATGAATGACAACAGCACCACGTTGGCGCGAGGCACGTCTGACAGCAACAACAGGGCCGCCATGGCGATGATCCAGGTGACGAGAAAGAAGATGGCCGATCCCTCGAGCGACTTCTGTCCGTCCTCAACCGTGAAGCGTATCTGTCCGTATTTGACTCCGGCAAGCGCAGCCGCCGTGTCCGACAGCGTAAGGACAGCCAGCGGCAACAGGTACAGCACTGGTTCTGCCGCCTGGCCGGATATGAAATACAGCGATGCCACAGCCGCAACCAGCATCAGGTCGCCCCAGGACTTGCGCTCAACACCATGCAGAGCCGAACCAATCCCGTTGGCGATTGCCGGTAGCCTCAGCACCAGCATGACCACCACCGCGACTGCCAGCAGCGTGTAGACGAGCCATGCTTCGGGAAGGATCCACGGCAGCGACATGGCAAACAGGCCGGTCGCCACATGAACGCTCTTGCGCTGCAGCTCGGCACTCCAGCCCAGCCTTGACCCTGCGGCGCGAATGATGGCCATGCCACCGACCAGCACGGCGACAGAAAGTGGCAGAAGGGCTAGGCCGAAGAGCGGATCCATGGCATTTCAACCCTTCACTTCTTCTGCAACGAAATCGGAATAGAAGAAGGCTTTGTCGGCCGCTTTGCCGACATCTTCAACGGCGTTCAACCGGTTGACCCTGTCGGCAAGCCGGACCGGCACGCGGCGCGGTGCCATCATGTTCCAGTAGACAAGCCTGGCCCCGGGATTGGCAGCATTCAAAATGGTTTCGTAGACATCGGCATAACCGTCCGGTGACATGTACTCGAAGATGTCCGACAGGTTGAACCCATCTGCCTTCTCCCCTGTGCCGACGAAGGTTTCCAGCGACCCATGGCGTATGTCAAGCCGGTCAAGCCGGTCGCGGATAACCTCAAAGTGCGCCTGGCGCCAGCTCATCGGCAGATGCTCGCCGTGACGGGCCTTCATGATCCAGTACAGGTAGGGGTTGACCGACGGGTCGCAGTCAACAGCGGCGTGGCGAATGCGGCGTTGCACGTGGGCGGCAACGGAGCCCTCGACATGGTCGAAGAACGCCCTGTCGCGGCCCAGCCGGCCCATGGCAAAGCGTGAGAAGAACAGCGACATCATGAGCTTCCAGCGCCAGTTGTTCCAGCGGTTGTCGAGGAAGTCTTTGCGTGCCGCGCGCTCGCGCGGCAGAAATACGTCATCAATGGTCTTGCGTGAATGGACCAGCGGCATGATGCGGCTGCTGAACAGCCGGAAGTACCGCTCAAACTTGCCCACACCGCCCGCACCATGGGAAACAACATCTGCTTCCAGGTTTTGCCAGAATGCAACGGTTTCAGGTGCACAACCACTGATCGCCCGGGCCAGCAGCTCGGCACGGCGGCCGGACGGACGCGAGCCCATCAACTCGATGAAACCCTGATGGTCGAGATTGCGGAATGCGCCGATGCGAAGTTTCAGGCACTGTATCTGCGCCATGGACAGATCCACCACGACGACGCGCGCCGGATCAAGCGTCAACATGGCAAGGGCATTGTCGCCGGCCGAACATATGGAGACCAGCGTCGCCCCCCTCTGATCGCCCAGCGCACCTGTCAGCACGTCGGCATCTTCCCACAATTGGGCATAGCGGATGTGCTCGAAATTGGCCTTGGCTGCGATCTGCGACGTCATGGTGTTTGTCTCGTCACCTTGCCGGTGGCCCCATCGACCGTGATGGTTTCACCGTCAGAAATCCACCGGGTCGCTTGTTTCAATGCAACAACGCAGGGAATTCCCATTTCGCGTGCCACGATGGCCGAATGTGACAACAGGCTGCCACGCTCCACCACGATTGCCGAGGCGTTGGAGAACACTGCGATCCATCCCGGATCGGTATGGCGCGCCACAAGGATGTCGCCTTGCGCCAGGCTTTGTTTGGACGGATCGCGTACGACACGGGCCCTGGCTGTCACCACACCGGCCGAGCAAGCCGTGCCTGTGCGCTCGCTTTCGCTTCCTCCGTCTCCTGACGGCGCCCTGCCCGACTGCAACGTGGATCCGACATTGATGGCAGCCCCCCTTGCGACCAGCCGTTCGTCCGGATCAGGCCGTGCTGCACTTTGGCTGTCCTCGGCCTTGCGCAGCGCAACAATTGACCGCAGGTCCTGAGAGGCGGCAAACCCTTCAACCGCACCGAGCGCCTCTTCCACGGTGAGAAGCAAAATGTCGCGTGCATCATCAAGATGTCCCAGTGAGGCAAGTTCGCGCCCCATGGCCAGAAACACTTTGCGTGCTCGTCCAAAAATCCGGGTGCGTTCGAACCTGAGATTTTCGCGGTCGCGGACACGGGCCTTGGCCCAATTGACCAGGCCGCGCGCGACAAGGCGCCTGAAGGGTTTGCCGGCCGCTACTGTATCGAATCCCAACGGGGCCGACATCTCGCGCTCACCTGCAGCTGAAGCAGGCCTGCGCGATGCTGCCGCTATGGCTGCAAGCAGCGGGCCGGGATCTTCATCAAGAGTGGTGCTTTCCAGCTTGAGCTCTTCGGTGCACCGGTCACCGAATTTTTCAATGTAGCTGTCAAAGGCGGCCTTGACTTGCCTAGCGTCCTCAAGAGCTGCAGCACCGTCGGACTCAAGTTTTTCTGCCAGTCCGTCAACGTTTGCGACCATTGCGCCCATCTCCGCGATGCGCCGCGCCGGTTCGGCGGAAATGATGTCGCCCTGGCCGATCATCACATGGTTGTGCAGCTCAAGGCCTTCCTGGCCGAACCATTTCTCCATGATCTTGCGGGAGGCGCCAAACGCCATCATGCACAGGAAATCGTTGATGATGGGCGCGTCCCAGCGGTCCAGCAGCGAGGCTTCGATGCGCCGGTATTCCGCAGCCAGCTCGCTGGCGCCGGCGCTGGCAATGTCAAGCGAAGCGGGTCCGATCGCGGCATCGAGGCGTTGCTGGAAGCTGGCTATGGTACGTGGCAGCCTGATTGCCTGCACGAGCAGGCCAAACCCTGCCCGGCCCATGCGGGCATATTCAAGCCATCTGTCAAACCCGTTCGCAGGTGCAGGACCGATGCGGGATGTCACCTCGTCCGGCAAAGGCTCGGAGACCCCCATCATGGTTTCCATGTGGGCCCGGTTGACCGAAAAGCCGGGCAGCATGGCCAGTGCCCGGTACCAGTTGACAAGGTTGTAATAGACCCGCCCGTCGACCCGGGAGAGCATATTGTCGAATACCGGCGCATTGGCTGTGATGACGTCTTCGCGCACGCCGACCATGCGGACAAAAGAACGATAGACGCGGGCATAGGCATAGCGCGCGAAGGAATAGGTCAGCGGGGAAACCAGACCCGGATAGCTCTCCACGATGTTAGAATTGTCGAGGATGACAATCTGCTCGTCATCGTTCGGCTTTGCCTGCAGTTTCGTGGTGATCGGACGGGCCTGCAATATGTAAAGCTCATTGCCGTCAAATGCCCATTCTATGTCCTGCGGCATGCCGAATGCGGCCTCGACATCCTGCGTCAGCCTTGCCACGGCAAACGCCTGCTCATCCGTGAGAACCGTCTCGTCACCGGGCCTTTCGGCAACGGAGTTTTGCATGACGTCTATTTGCCAGGTCTCGCCATCTTCTGCACCGGACACCAGCGCGTCACCCAGCCCCTCGATAGCGGAGATGATAATGCGGTTGCGCGAGCCGGACACCGGGTCAGCGGAAAAGGCAACGCCGGCAGACGTTGCATTGATCATCTTCTGAACCACGACAGCCGGTGCGGGCTCGGCCTCGGCCAGTCCGCGGGTCTTGCGATACGCGTTGACGCTGCCCGCGTGGCCAGACTGCCATACCTGATGGGCTGCCTTGGCCACACCCTTCGCCTCGATATTCAGCAGGCTCAGGAACTGCCCGGCATGGGAATGCTCTGCCCCGTCTTCCTGCGCACCGGACGACCGCACGGCGAACCGGCCCCCGCCCAGTTGCGCAAGGTGTGCATCAAGCTGCTTTCTGAGCCCGGGTTTCAGGCCTTTGGCATTGAATGCCTGCGGCAGGATGACGAAAAAGTCCGGTGGGTTGAAACCGGCCCGCTTGAGCCTCGCCAGCGCCCGTGCCTTACCGCCTGCCTGCGGCGACATCTCGCCTGATTGTCCAGACAGCATGATCTCGCCGGTTTGAATTGCCTGCCGCGCATTGGTTGTCATGACAGCCAGTCTCCAACAAGCGGTGCGAAGCCGGCGGCGGTATAACAGACAAACACCCACAGCCCGGCGACCGTGTCGAGCTGTTTTTGCTTTTCATCTGTTGGCGATGCGCGCATGGTTGCGCCGGCATGCCAGCACACCGCCAGCATGGCGGCAGCTGGCAGTGTCGTCGACCAGAAGTAGCCAGTGGACATGCCGACGGCACACAGCGTCACGAACGACAAAGTCACAGTGGCCAACCAGGTGTCAGCGGCCTTCCTGACACCCCACAAGCCCGAATAGGTCTCAACGCCGTCGCGCTCGTTATCCGGCGCCCAGGTCTTGCGGCCAATTTCCAGCACGCAGCCATTGATGAAAGACAATATCAGAAAAAAGGCTAGCGCGGGCTCAGGCGTGAAACCCGCCGGAAGCCACTCCACGCCGGTCACGAACAGGTCCAGCAGCGGCATTATTGCCATGTGCGACACGAGATAGATCCATGGCCGTGCCTTGAGCCATTCCGGTACGAAAAACTCCACCGTCATCAGCGCAAGCCACAACCAGATGATGGCCAAAAGCACCAGCACCGGCGGATAGTAGACCAGCGAAATGACCACGGCCAATGGCACCAGCAGGGCACCGATCATCAGTATGGTGCGCAGCTCGACCAGACCGCGCGGGATCGGTCTTTCCGGACGATACCTGTGATCGTCCGGCCCATCCTTGTATTCGTCACACGCGCGCAACTGGACAAACAGGATCAGCGAGATGGCAAAGGCGGTGAAATAGGCGCTCCACCCGGGCAGGTCACGCCCCGCCAGGAACGCCGAAACATTGATGCTGGCGGCGCTGAACACACACAGCAACACCGAAGTCTTGATAAGTGGAATGCGCTCGCCCTGATAGATCCACAGTCGCTTCCACAGGGGCAGGCCTCTTTCGTCGACCGCGGTCATGTCTATCTCTGCCTCGCATAGCGCTGATGGGCCTTGGCAAAGTCGCCAGACGCCATTGCTGCTACGATGGAGATTTCCCCGCACAGGCAAAGTGCTGCCGCAACCTCCGCAAGCGCCTCACGCTTGCCGGCACCCTGCAAGCCCAGGATACGCAAACCGGCCGACTGGCTCGGCAGCCCGGTGCCACCGCCTACGGTGCCAACCAGCAGGTTGGGCAGAGTGACCGAGACAAACAGGTTGCCATCGTGGGCTTCCATGCGCGTGAAGCCAACCGCCGATTCTGCCACGCAGGCGGCATCCTGCCCGGTGGCAATGAAAAGGGCAGCCAGCGCATTGGCGTAGTGCGCCTGAGAGCCCAATTGCCCCGATAGAAGCGAACCGAGATTGGCGATGCGGGCGTAGGCCAGCATGTCTTCGACGCTGCAGTGCAGCTTGCGCGAGACCATCTCGGCAGGAATGGTCGCACTGGCGGTCACTTTCGCGCCACGGCCGGTCAGCAGACCCAGATAGGAGCCTTTCTTGTCGCCGGAGTAATTGCCCTCGACATACCACGCCGCCAGCTTGACCGGTGAGTGGGCGGCAATATGCTCACACACTGCACTTGTAGCAATTGTGACCATGTTCTGCCCCGAGGCATCGCCGGTCTTGTAGCGGCAGAGCAGGAAGCAGACGTTATTGTCCATGGCAGGCTCCAGCGAAATGAGCTTGCCATGACGCGTCGTGCTTTCAGCGACCTTCTTGAGGGTCTCGGCCTGCTGCACGACCCAGTCGATGAACACGCCGGTGTCTGCCGTTGTTTGAAACCGAAATGCCGGTGTGCGCAGCACACCTTCATAGGTCAACGCGGCAGTGATACCGCCGGCACCGGCTGTGACGTCTGCGCCGCGAGCATAGGAGGCAACCAGGGCCGCTTCGGTCGTCGCTAGCGGCACCAGATAATCGCCGGCGGCATTGAGGCCGTTCACTCGCAGCGGCCCGATGATGCCGACCGGTAGCTTTACGGTGCCGATCATGTTCTCGATGTTTGCGCCGTAAGCTTCGATCGTCTGCAGTGATTGCGGATCAAGCAGCGTGTCCCGATCGGCCTGTGTCGCTTTGCCTTCGGCGAGAATGCGCTCCCAGAACCGGTTGGCACTTTGCGCATTCGCCTTGCGCGACGGCCGCAACCTGTTGACCTGATGCTCCTTGGCGCGCAGGCGCTCGGCGACCGCCGTGGCGTCGAACCGCTCACGCAGGCGCGCCAGCATACTCATGACGTGAAATGGCACAATCACCGCTCTACTCCCTCGACCGTGCAACGATAGGGTTGCGGCATTTCCAGCTGGTTAACTGATACACTACAATACCGGCGCAAACACTGATTCACCTTGGATTTTCGTAAATGCTTTTGAGGCTTTTCTTGCCTCTGACCCATCTCTATCATGCTATCGGTCGATTCCACTGTCCCAATAAACCCACAAGTGCCTGGAAAATCAGCACTTTGCCGAAGGAAGTCATGAGCATCGAAGCCGTGCGTGCGTTCTATGACGGCGACCCTGATCGGGAGTGGCTCCGGCTCGGCAGCAACGGTCTGGAGTTCGCCGTTTCACTATCAAGGATTTCGCAGGCCCTGCCGCCCGGTTCGAGAATTCTGGACATCGGTGGTGGTCCCGGGCGCTACTCCCTGGCGCTCGCGGCAGCCGGCCATTCGGTTGTTCTGGCTGACATTTCTGCAGCCAGCATCGCCTATGCGCAGGAAGAAGCCACCCAGCGCGGCATCAGCATCACGACACATGTTGCTGATGCGCGAGACCTCGCGGCGTGGCGCGACGAAGAGTTCGACGCCGTGCTCTGCCTCGGGCCGTTATACCATCTGATGGACGAAAACGACCGCGCCCTGGCTGTCACAGAAAGCCTGCGGGTATTGCGTCCGGGCGGCATCGCCTTCTTTGCTTTCATCGCCCGCCATGCGGTAGCCCATTTCACCTTGAAACATGCCCCTGAAGACGTGGAGCAGGCCGGCAAACTGCTGGACCGCATTCTGGACCAGGGTCGCTATGAGCCGGCGCCCGGAGAAGATTTTTTTACCCATGCCGTATTCACCAACATTGAAAGCATTGCAGATTTCATGGCGCCTTTCGGCCTCCTGGAACACCGGCTGTGGGGCGCGGAAGGCGGCATGGCCCAGTCCGATCAGCGGATCATGTCACTGCCAGACCCCGCCCGGACCGCCTGGATTGCCCGGGCAGTGGAACTGGCTGAGACGTCATTCGGGCTTTGGGGGTCCGAGCATATTGTTTATCAGGGTTGCAAACCACCGGCTTGAACACCGGCAAATACCGGCCTTGGGTTGGTTGTGCGCAGCCGCAATTGTATGTGATAAACCGGATTTGTGGAGTACAGTACACTGATGACCGAACAACTGACTATCCGTCCCATGTCCCGCCAGGAAGCTGATGAACTGGTCAGCTGGGCGGCACGTGAAGGCTGGAATCCCGGTCTGCACGATGCCGACGTGTTCTGGG
>JBCCVY010000069.1:0-11969 GCA_039194725.1 Pseudomonadota bacterium | reverse complement strand
GTCCAAGATAATAGATCTTGCTGAGTATCGTGACATCACACCAAAGGAAGATGAGATCAGATTGCCGGAGGACGGGTTTGTGTCTCTCGGCCTGTCTTTGTGCGGCGACAATGCCAGCGTGGACGACTTGGTGAGTGCCCACAAATGGTTCTCGCTTGCCGCCATGCGCGGCAGCCGGCAGGCGAGGGTGCATCGGCTGGAAGTGTCAGGCCGAATGAATGGTGACGAGATTTCCCGGGCGCAATCTGAATTGCAGGATTTTGTGAGCGGGCGGGTCTGCGCCTAGCTCTCAGATATAAAAACAAGAAAGGCGGTCCCGTGCTGTGGGCCGCCTTTTGTCGTCAAGCGCAAGTTTGAACTTGCCGGTATCAGTAATCCGGTGCCAGCCGCGGCTGACCGTCAAGATAGGTGCCGTGGGTCGAGTTCACCCAGGTATCCCAATAGGCGCGGTCACGGCGCGCCTTGTAGATTTCGGTTTCAAACACGTCGGCGCGATTGTTGGTCTGATCCTCATAGGAGTTAAGCGACGGCAGGCCTCTGTTCGAGCTGTCGTAGCTATGGCCCTTGGGGATAAAGCGGTCGCCGATTGAATCAATCGCCTGTGCGTGTGCCAGACCTGCAGTGCCTGCTACCAGGACTGCACTTAAGATTGCTGCTTTCACAATTGTGGTCATCTGTCCTGCCTTACCCATTTGGCAATACCTTCATGGAGAAGATATCGAAATCGCCACACCGTCCTCGTTAATCTATCAATACACCTATTTGTGGCGGAGCACACTTAACAAATGAACAATTTTGCAAGAAATTGATAACCATAATGACGCAATTGCGCCGGAATGCCCTGATTTTCCGGATTGGCCATAAAGAAAACGCCGCGCCGGAGTCAGGATCCGATGCGGCGTTTGATTCAGACAGTTGAAAATTGCCGTGTCTGGGGCCAGGAAAAGGTCCTCAGATGTTAGTGGCCGTACTGCCTGGCACACTTGCGATAGGCGCGCCAATGGCTGCGCAGGCCCGTGTCCAGGGCGCGGTTTTTCAACCATTTGCAATCGTAGTAAGCGAAGTCCTCATTGGCGTCGGCAGGGCCGAGCTCCACGTGGCTGTGGCCGCCGTACGGGCTTTGGTGGGATCCGTAATAGTTGCCGCCGGCCATTGCCGTACCTGAAACCGCGGCAAGAGCGGAACCTGCAACAATGGCTGCGGTGGTCATTTGCTTGAAGGTCATTGGTCTAATCCTCTTGGTGCCGAGCGTTAGCGCCCTTGTTGATTTGTGTTGTGTGAGGAAACCTACAGACGTTCACAGCCCCGTGATGTGCAGTTGATCACATGACGGATCGCGGGCCGGGCGATCGCGATTTATGAATGCCGTGTATGATGGCATCTGGTGTCGGAGGCCAAGACATGTTCGTTCATCTGAGACTGATCCTGTGCGTGGCATTGTGCATGTTGGTGTTGCCGCTGACCGGCCATACACGGCCAGTCGAGATTGTTGCGCTTGGTGCGAGCAATACCTGGGGAAAGGGAGTGCGCCGGGACGAAGCATATCCCAAGCACCTTGAGCGCATGTTGAGAGCCAGAGGTGTTGCTGCGCGGGTTCGCAACGCCGGCGTCAATGGCAACACAACCGGCCAGATGCTGGACCGGCTGAAAGCGAGCATTTCGCCGCGCACCCGCCTTGTCATCCTGCAGCCGGGCGGTAACGACCGGCGCAGGGGCGTATCCCGCAACATTCGTCAAAACAATATCCGTCGCATCAAGCGGTATCTGCGCAATAGAGGTATCGCCGTTGTGATGTTGCGCAACCGCCTGATCGGCAGTGTTGCAAAAAGGTACCGTCGTCCAGACGGGCAGCACTTCAGGAGTGACGGCTACAGGGCGTTGGCCGCGCGCCTGCTGCCACGGGTGCTGAGCAAGCTGAAGCGTTAAAAGCTGCCAGCAATCAGGCGCCCTTGAACAGGCAGCCAATGGCCAGCACGGCATAGGCGATGGCCATCAGCCAGAAAGACTTGATGGGCACGATCACCGCGATCCCGAGTGCTGCCAGAAGGGCGAGCAGTGCGATGACCACCGATATGACGAACAGAACCGTTGTCGGGGCACTAAGCTTCATGACACACCTCCTCTGAGTTACCGGCCATGAGGGTACTGACAAATGAAGACTTGGCAATGATTCGATGCGGCAGGCGATGCGGGGCACGTGGGCGCCGCCGAGTGGTCACTGGGAGATGGCAATCTCTATTGCCCGGACAGTCCGGTCCAGGTCCATGGAGGCAAAGTCGCAGCGCTGATGCAGTTCCACGCTGGCCTCGTCGCGCACTGCACCGAGCAGGTCGGCAACCTGCTCGGGCAGGTAGGGAACGTGTATGAAACCGCACATCACCTGTTCGCCATGTTGTGCTGCTGCGTGCAGGAAACTGTACAGACAAATATTGCACAGGTAGGTGCCAGCGGTCGCTGACAGGCTGGCCGGAATGCCCGCCTGCAGGATGGCACGTTCAATCGCGCGGTTCGGAAGCGTCGACATCAGCGCGGCCGGACCGCTGCTGTCCACCTGTTCATCGACAGCGAGAGTACCGTCATTGTCAGGGATGCCGAAGTCGGCGATGTTCACCGCGACCCGCTCGATCCTGATCATGCTTTCGCCCGGCCACAGGCCAAGGCTGATGACTTTTGACGGATTGAGTTCGGCAATCAGATCTGCAGCGATTTCCGGAAACCTGCCGAACGCAACCGGCAGCCCGCGGCCGACAATCGTCTGGCCCGCGATGGTTCGCCCGTCTAGTTGATTCATGACCTCGTAGGCAGGGTTGCTGCCGCGTCCGCCATAAGGTTCGAAGCCGGTGATCAGAACGGGACGGTTTTCCATTGTAGGCTTGCCTGTGCTGGAGAGAATTGGGGTTCGCAGTCGCAAACTTTACGGGGCGGGGTGCGCCATGTCACTCATTTCAGTTTTCGGAAAAGTGTTGCCCTACAAGGCTTAAGGCTGCAGCTTCGCCAATCCGGCAGGCGGGATAGAAACCATTTTGCGTTGACGCCCGAGTTTCGCGACGCTTAGACTTTCGGCTTAGACGATCCTTCCAAAGTCCGGACAACGGTCCGCAGGAGGGCGCGCTAGGGGCAGCTTGCGTTATTGCTGCACATGTTAGTTTGGGAGGATCGGGGCATGGTCTGGTTCGTTGTGGCGGTATTGCTGCTCGTCCTGCTCATACTGGCAATAATTTTTCTCAACAAGTTCTACCGCAAGGCAACCCGTGAGGTTGCACTGATACGCACCGGTGCCGGCGGTCAGCTCGTCGTGCTGGACGGCGGCTGCATTTCGATGCCGTTTCTGCACAAGGTCTCCGAGGTCAACATGAAGACGACCCGGCTTGAGATCGAGCGCCAGGGCGCCAAGTCGATGATCACACGGGACCGGCTGAGGGTTGATGCCACGGCTGAGTTTTATGTCCGGGTGCAGCCGACATCTGAAGGTGTGGCAACCGCAGCGCAGGCGCTGGCAGGCAAATCATTTCGGGCGTCCGAACTGGCGGAGACGCTGGAGGGCAAGCTGGTTGACGCCTTGCTGGCAGTTGCGGCCCGCTATTCCATGGATGAGCTGCAGGACAAGCGTGGCGAATATGCCCGTGAAGTCAGCGATATGCTGAAGGACAATCTCGCCATTAACGGTCTGGTGCTGGAATCGGTCTCCATGACCCGGATCGATCAGACCCCGTTCAATGTTCTTGATGAAAACAACGCGTTCAACGCGCTTGGCATGCGGCGGCTGGCTGAGATCATTGCCGTCAACAAGAAGGAGCGCGCAGCAATCGAGTCCGATGCCGAAGTTTCGGTTCGGCAAAGTCACCTTGACGCGACCAAGCGCAAGCTTGTGATTGAGCAGGAAGAAGAACAGGCCTCGATTGATCAGCAGCGCCACATCGAGACGACGCGCGCGACCAGCCAGGCCGAGGTGGCAGAACAGCAGGCCGCAGCCGAATTACGCCGTGAGCAGGCGCGCATTTCACGGGAGCGCGAGGTGCGCAGCAACGAAATCGAGCGTGACCGTGCGCTCAGGGCTCTGGACGTGGAAGCCACATTGGCAACCGAGAAGGCCAGCGCAGACAAGATCATCGAAATGGCCGCCAAGAACGCCGAGCAGGCACGGGCCGTTGCTGAATCCGAGGCGGCGCGGGCCGAAGAGGCTGCTGCAAAGGAGGCGGTCGAGACCGCCCGTGAGACGGCGGCAGCCGAACGCGACCGGCAACTGGCCGTGATCAAGGCCGGTGAGCAGGCTGATGTCGACGGTGTGCGCGTGAAGAGCGAAACCGGGACGATTCTTGCCATGGCGCAGGCGGAAGCAAAGTCTGTGATCGACCGCGCCAAGGCGGAAAAAGACCGGCTGATCGCGACGGCGGAAGGAACCGCCGCCGTCGTCAAGGCAGAGAATGCCCAAAGTTCCGAGCTGATCAAGATGAAGCTCGACATGGCCCGCATAGAAGTGATGCCTGACGTGGTCGGCCGCATGCTCAGGCCTGCCGAGAAGATTGAGAGCATCCGCATCAACAACATTTCCGGATTCGGCTCTGGCGGGCCTTATGGAGATGGCGCCGTGGCAGGTGGCGGCAATGGCGGCCCGGCGGTCAACCAGGTGGTTGACGGCGTGTTGTCGATGGCATTGCAGCTGCCTGCGGTGAAGAAGCTGGGGGAGGAAGTCGGCATCAATATCGGTGACGGGCTGAAAGGCCTGTCGGACTCGCTGACTGGCGCCGAAGCCGATGGTGTCAAAAAGCCGGCTGCCCGCAAGCCCGGCGCGGCGAAAAAGAAGAAGCCATAGATGTCGAAGGACGGCAAAGAACTGATTGTAACAGTAACCAGCAGGGCTCCGTCCGGAGCCTGAAAACAGGAGAGACCATCATGTCGTTTGATCGCAGAACTTTCATTAAAGGAACATCTCTTGCGGGGCTGACGCTGATGGCGCCCGGCATAATCGGCCGCGCAAAGGCAGACGACACGATCAGGCTGGCGAGCATACTGGATCAGTCCGGCGGCCTCGACATATACGGCAAGCCGATGGCGGATGCGACAACCATGGCGGTCGACGAAATCAACGCAGCCGGTGGCCTTAACGGCAAGAAGGTCGACCTGATCAACTATGACCCGCAGTCGAACATCCAGTTCTACACTCAGTATGCGACCAAGGCCGCCGCCGGGGACAAGGCTCATGTTGTGCATGCCGGGATCACGTCTGCTTCGCGCGAAGCCATTCGCCCGACGCTGGGCCGGTTCAAGTCGCTATATTTCTACAACACACAGTACGAAGGCGGAGTTTGCGACAGGAACTGTTTCTGCACCGGCTCGACACCGGCACAGACGGTTGAAAAGCTCGTGCCCTACGCCATGAACAAGTTCGGCAAGAAAGTCTACATTATCGCTGCAGACTACAATTACGGGCAGATCACGGCGCAATGGGTGAAGAAGTACGTCACCGACAATGGCGGCGAAGTGGCGGATACCGAGTTCTTTCCGCTCGACGTGACCAATTTCGGTCCGACTATCAAGAAGATACAGGCCGCAAAGCCGGACATGGTGTGGTCGGCGCTGGTCGGTGGCGCACATATTTCCTTCTATCGCCAGTATGCGGCTGCCGGCATGAACAAGTCGGTGCCGATCGCATCGACCACATTTGGTGTCGGCAATGAGCACAAGCTGATCTCGGCCGAGGAAGGCGACGGCATTTTGGCGGCCTATACCTATTTCCAGGAAGTGCCCGGAGACAACAACGCTGCCTTCGTGAAGCGCTTCCAGGACAAGTTTGGTGCAGATGCGCCGTACCTCAACGAATTGGCGACCCGCAGCTACGAAGGCATTCAGCTGTGGGCAGAGGCTGTCCGCAAGGCCGGCACGGCCGAGCGCATGCCGGTCATCGAGGCGCTTGAGAGCGGCATCAGTCTCGACGGTCCCAGTGGCGCCATTTCCATCGATCCGAAGACCCATCACGGCGTGCTCAATGTCTACCTCGCCGAGTTGAAGGACCAGACATTCAACATCGTCGAGACCCATAACCAGCAACCGCCCTCGGACACCCTTCTGGTGTGTGATCTGAAAGCCAACCCGGACCAGGCCAAGTTCTACTTCGAAAACGGGCTCGAAGCAGCGGGCATCAAGTAGCGCGGTTGACACAACCCGGCGCCTGAAGGCGCGTCGACACAGGGGATTTTTCGAGTGGATCTGGTCATTGCGCTCGCATTGCAGATTATCTACGGCATCGCCAGCTTGGCGCTGATCAGCCTTGGGCTGGCGATCATCTTCGGCATGATGCGGGTCATCAACCTGGCCCACGGCGAGTTCCTCATGCTGGGCGGCTACACGGTCGTCGTATCGACCAACCAGGGCGTCAATATCTGGTTTGCCATGCTGGTGCTGGCACCTTTGGTGGTCGGTATCATCGGGGTTCTCGTTGAACGCCTGCTGATCCAGTTCCTGTATGGAAGAATGGTCGACACACTGCTGGCGACATGGGGGCTGAGCCTGCTGTTTGTCGGCCTGGTCACGTCCATTTTTGGCGCCCAGACGGCAACGACGATCTCTCCGCCGCTCGGCGCCATCCAGATTGGCGACTATTCTTCAAGCGCTTACGAGTTGTTCCTGATAGTTGTGACGGTTGTGCTGCTGGCTATGGTGTACGCCGTGCTCAAACTGACCAGATTGGGGCTGGTCGCGCGCGCCACCATGCAGAGCGACGATATGGCTTCGGCGCTTGGCGTGTCCACAAAGCGCATCTACATGGTGACCTTCGGGCTTGGCGCTGCCGTGTCAGGTCTTGCCGGTGGGCTGCTGGCGCCTGTTACCGGCGTGCTGCCGTCTATTGGTGCCACCTATATTGCCAAGGCGTTCATCACCGTGATCAGCGGCGGCGCCTCGATCTTGGCGGGTACCACCGCGGCGTCTGTCCTGTTGGGTGGCATCAACGGCATCATGGCGTTCCTGACCGGGCCGACGCTTGGCGAAGTCGCCCTGCTGGCAGCCGCCATCATTCTGATCAGGTTGCTGCCAACCGGCATTACCGGCCGCTTCTTCAGGAAGAGCCTGTGAGCTGGACGCGGGAAAACCGATGGCGTGCCGCACTGGTGCTGGTCGGGGTGGTGTTCACGCTGGCAGCGCCGGGCGTTCTGGAACTGTTCACCATCATCAATCTGTCCACGGCTATCGCGCTGGCCATCCTCGCCCTGAGCCTCGGACTGATATGGGGCTATGGTGGCATTCTCTGTTTTGGACAGACGGCGTTCTTCGGCATAGGCGCCTATGCCTACACCATTGCCGCGATCAATTTCGGCGGTTCCTCCTGGGCGGTGCTGGTTGCCATCCTGGCGGCTGCCGTTTTTGCCGCAGTACTCGGTTACTTCATGTTCTATGGCAGGGTCAGTGATGTCTATATGGCGGTGATCACACTCACGGTGACCCTGATACTGTATTCACTGCTCAGGCGGACATCCGGGCCGGAATACAAGATCGGCGATGCTCTGCTTGGCGGCTTCAATGGAGTGACGTCGCCACCGCTCAACATGCCGTGGGCGCCGTACATGCCGCTGTTTCCGGAGCATGTGTTCTATGTCGGCATGACCGTGCTGATTGTTGGTTACATCATCTGCGCGTGGCTGATACAGACGCATTTCGGACGGGTCGCAGTGGCCATCCGCGAAAACGAGTTGCGCGCCGAGCTGATCGGATACGACACCCGGTTCTACAAGCTTGCCATGTTCACGATCGGTGGCGCCATTGCCGGGGCAGGTGGCATCATCTTTGCCAACGGTGTCGGCCGGGTCACGCCGGACATCTTCAACCTGTACAATTCCGCGCTGGCGATCATCTGGGTGATTGTCGGTGGCCGCGGTACCTTGGCCGGACCCGTAATGGGGTCGTTTGCGCTGTTCTACCTGACCTCGTGGCTGGGCACGCAAGGCACGGTGAACAACAACCTGGTGCTGGGCCTGATCCTGATCATCTTCGTTCTGGCCGTGCCCCGAGGCATCCTGCCGACCTTCATCAGCTGGTGGGACGGTGCCCGGTCGCGGCGCGCCATGCAGCGGCGCGAACTGAAGATCAGGCGCCGGCGGGGCAGGCGCAGCAGCGACCTGCGGGAGACTGCCGATGAAAAGTGAGATCGTGGTTGAAACCCGCAACCTGTCCATGCATTTCGGCGGAGTGAAGGCCGTTGACCGGGTCAATTTCAACCTGCGCGAGAATGAACTGCGCTGCCTGATTGGGCCGAACGGGGCCGGCAAGAGCACGTTCTTCAAGTGCCTCACCGGGCAATTGTCGCCGACGTCGGGCGACGTGGTCATCCGCGACTTTAACGGCACTGGACGCCTGCCGCACGAGATCGCGCGTCTCGGTGTCGGCATCAAGACGCAGGTGCCCAATGTGTTTGACGGTTTGAGCGTGACGGAAAACATCTGGCTTGCGGCGCGCCGCTGGCACGGCGCGGCTCGGGCGAGGTCGCTCACCAGCCAGACCGTAGAGCGATTGAAGCTGGGCGATATTCGCACCGATTTGGTCGGCCAACTGGCGCACGGCCAGCGGCAATGGGTCGAGCTTGGCATGGTTGTGGCTGCCGAACCGTGGCTGGTGCTCCTGGACGAACCGGCGGCTGGCATGACCCATGACGAGATTGAGCGCACGGTCGAGATAATCCGTGAAATAAATCAGCAGGCAACAATGATTGTCGTTGAGCACGACATGCAGTTCATCCGCATGATTTCGAGCAAGGTAACGGTTTTTCATGAAGGCCGGATCCTGATCGAGGATACAATGGACGTGGTAACTGCGGACCCGCGCGTGCGCGAGGTTTACCTGGGGCACGGTGCGTCATGACCGGTGATGTCCTGCTCGACATAAAGGGACTGGGCGCCGGGTATGGCCGGGTGCCGATACTGCATGGTGTCGATTTTCATGTCGCTGAAGGCGAGATCGTCGGTGTGCTCGGTCACAATGGCATGGGCAAGACCACGCTGCTGAAAACCATCATGGGCCTGGTTCCGGCAACCGCCGGCACAATCGTGTTCGACGGTGTCGACATTTCCCGGGAACCGGCGCACGAGCGCAACCTCATGGGGCTGGCTTACGTGCCTCAGGGCCGCGGGATATTTCCGCATCTGTCGGTGTTCGACAATCTGCGCATGGGCATCGCTGCTCACGCGGAGGATGAAGAAGAAGCCATTCGTCACATCCTGCAGGACTTTCCCAGACTGGAACGGCTGCTGGACAGGGATGGCGGAACCCTCAGCGGCGGCGAGCAGCAGCTGCTTGCCATAGCGCGGGCGCTGGTCTCGGAACCGCAGCTGATCCTGCTCGATGAGCCGACAGAGGGCATTCAACCCTCAATCATCGAGGAGATTTCGGTTTTACTGAAGAATCTCAACCGCATGCGCGACATTTCGATCATCCTTGTGGAACAGAACCTGGAGTTTATCACCGGGCTTTCCCATCGCATCACGCTGCTTCAGAAAGGCGAAATCATCGGTGAGATGAGCGACGTGAAGTCCGGTGATCCGGCTCTGATCGAGGAATTCGTCGGATTCGGGGCCGGCAAATCAAGGCGCCAGGCCAGCACCGATGATCAGGCGGCGGTCGCGCCTGCCGCAGCGTCGGCCGAGGCACCCCCGCAAGCCAGCTATCAACCCAGCGAGCCCGTGCAGAACCAGGTCGTGGCTGAAGCCGGCCACGAACCAAGCCATACACACACTTACGAAGGTCACAGATCAATGTCAGTCAGAAGGCCAACCCACGGCCAGTTAAGGGCCATTGTCAACGGCTTCGGCATGAACATGTCGGATCAGCGGGTCGCTGAATTCCTCGATGTGATGGAAGGGACACTGCAGGCCTATGATGAAGTTGATGCCATGCCGGATCACCTGCCGACCGTCGACTATCCCCGCACCGCCGGTTACCGCCCTTCGGCCGAAGAAAATCCACTCAATGCCTGGTACATAAAGACCGAGGTCAGGGGCGCGCCGCGGGGCGCCCTGACAGGCAGGAAGGTCGCGCTCAAGGACAATGTCTGCCTGGCGGGCGTGCCGATGATGAACGGAGCTTCAACGCTCAAGGGATACACACCTGATATCGACGCCACCATTGTCACCCGCCTGCTGGAGGCCGGCGCCACGATCGTGGGCAAGGCACACTGTGAGTATTTCTGTCTGTCCGGCGGCAGTCACACCAATGCGACAGGACCGGTGCACAACCCGCACAAGCGCGGCTACTCAGCCGGGGGATCCTCTTCAGGTTCGGGTGCGCTTGTCGGGTCCGGCGAAGTGGAAATGGCGATAGGTGGCGACCAGGGCGGATCGATCCGCATGCCGTCATCGTTCTGCGGCTGCTATGGCATGAAGCCAACCCACGGGCTGGTGCCATACACCGGTGTGATGCCCATTGAGAGCACCATTGATCATACCGGGCCGATGACCGGCAATGTGCATGACAATGCCTTGATGCTGGAAGTCCTGGCCGGCGAGGACGGTCTTGATCCGCGCCAGTACAATGTGCAGGTCGACAAGTACACGGCAAGCCTGGGCCGCGGGGTCAGCGGCATGCGCATTGGTGTTGTGAAGGAGGGCTTTGGGCTCCCGGTTTCCGAAGCGGATGTGGATGACAAGGTGCGCAATGCTGTCGATACATTCAGGAAGCTTGGCGCCACGGTCGATGAAATCTCGGTTCCGATGCATCGGGCTGGGCCCGCCATATGGACACCTATTGCGGTTGAGGGGCTGACCAACCAGATGATGAAGGGCAACGGGATGGGCACCGGGTGGAAGGGTCTCTATACCACCAGCCTGCTTGACTATCACGCCAACTGGCGCTCGCGGGCCGATGAACTGTCGGACTCGCTGAAGATCTGCATGTTCATCGGGCAGTATTTTCTGAAGCATCACCGCGGACACTATTACGCAAAGTCGCAAAACCTGTCGCGCAAGCTTCGGGCTGCTTACGACGCCTTGCTCAATTCCTACGATTTGTTGCTGATGCCAACCACGCCGATGAAAGCGACGCCGTTGCCTCCCGGAGGCGCACCCCTGGCACTTTACTGCCAGCGGGCGTTTGAGATGATCCCCAACACGGCACCGTTCGACGTTACGGGCCATCCGGCGATGAGCATCCCGTGCGGCATGAGTGAGGGTTTGCCGGTGGGCATGATGCTGATTGGCCGGCATTACGACGAGTCAACCATCTACCGGGCAGCCGCGGCCTTCGAACAGGCCGGTGACTGGAAGCGGATGTGATGGCGGACGTGTCCACCAGCGACCGGAGCCGGCCGGCCGATGGGCTGTCTCACGTCCACGGGTCCGGCACGCCGGCGCTGGACCACATGACCATTCCGGCGTTTCTGGCGCGAACCGCAGAGCGGTACGGCAACGACGAGGCGGTCGTGTTCTGCGAACCCGGCATGCGCTGGACGTGGAAGGATCTGCAGGAACAGGTGGACCGGTTCGCCGCCGGGCTGCTGTCGCTTGGTCTCTACAAGGGCGATCGCATCGGAATATGGTCTCCGAACCGGCCGGAGTGGGTGATTGCCCAGTTTGCCACCGCACGCATCGGACTGATCCTGGTCAACATCAATCCGGCCTATCGGCGCCATGAGCTTGAGTTTGCGCTGAACAAGGTGGGCGCCAAGGCCCTGATAAGCGCCACCAAGTTCAAGACGTCCAATTACATCGAGATGCTGCAGGACCTTGCACCTGAGCTTTCAGGTGCGGTTGCGGGCGAATTGAAGGCGCAGCGGTTGCCGGACCTCACCACCATCATTCATCTTGGTGATGAACATGTTGCCGGCATGCATAGGTTTGCCGACGTTTCGGCCATGGGGGCTGGGGCGAACCGGACCCGGCTTGACGCCATTACGGCAGGTCTTGACCCGGACGATGCCATAAACATCCAGTTCACATCGGGCACCACGGGCACACCGAAAGGAGCGACGCTGACCCACGCCAACGTGG